>JAITXH010000158.1 GCA_031284845.1 Puniceicoccales bacterium
TCCGTCGTTGACCAGCTCGCCGTTGCTTACCGTCCAGTGCTTGCGGATATCGGGAAGGCTGGCCTCACGCTTTTTTTGGAGATCGGCATCGGAGAGGGAAAGGTATTTGCGCGGGTCAACGTCGTTTCCGGCACCCCACCAGCCGGCAAGGTCATTGCCGTTGAAGAGGGCGGTGAAGCCGTCGGGCGGTTTGTTGCCGGAGTCGGCGGCAGGGTAGGCGTCTGCCTGAACCGGGGTGGGCGTGGCGTAACGGTCTGGAAGATCGGCTCCGCGGGCAACCGGCTCGGCAGGCGCGAGCGCAAGAAGGAAGGCGGCGACACTTGCGGCATGGCGGAAGAGAGAATGTTTTTCCATGGATAAATTATTTTTTTGAGGGCTGAGATTTGGTGCTTCGCTTGCTTTCCCGGCATTACAGTTTTTCGACTTCCCAGCCTTTGCGATAGGGCACACGCACGTATTGGTTGGCTTCGGCGAGGTCGAATTTCAAGGCTGCGGCATCCCATTTCAATTCCGTTTTCGGGAAGCGCGAAGCCACACCACCGAGCAGGACGGCTTCTGTGAGCGGGCCGGCAAAATCGAATCCCGCTGAAGTTTTTCCGTTGTCCCGCACGGCTTCGATAAACTGTATCCAGTGGTTATTGCTCCGTTCGCGGGGAAATTTAAAATCTGCGAATTTCTCACTCGGGAAGAGCCGCGCCGGGTTGATGTGCTCCAAGAACAATACGCCGTCTGTCCCGACGAAGATACTGCCTTGTCCAGGCAGGGTTTTGGGTTCTTTTTCAATAAGCGCGATAATCTCTGCTGGCGGTCGTGCACGTCCGTCATACCAAGTCACCTTTATCGTATCCTCTGCGGTCTGCGCCGTTCCCTTGAAAGTGAGCACGATTTGGGCATTGATCGCCCAGTTGGTTTTGCCGGGAGCAGGACCCTCGGAACGCACGGATATCGGCGCGCCTAAGCCGAGCGCACCAAACACCGGGTCAAAAATGTGGCAGGCCATGTCGCCGAGCGTCCCCACGCCGAAGTCCAGCCGCTTGCGCCAGTTTTCGGGGTGGTAATAGCGTCCGCCGATGAAGGGCCGCGCTTCGCGCACTCCCAGCCACAAGTCCCAGTCAAAGTGTGCCGGCACCGGATCCTCGCGGTTGGGCAGCGGGTTGTTGTCGCCCCAGAATTTCCCGCTCCACGAATGCACTTCCTTTACTTTTCCAATGACTCCGGAACGCAACAAACTCACTGCGCCCCGGTAGTAAGCTCCGGAATGGATTTGGATACCCATTTGCGTGGCGACTTGTTTTTCGCGTGCGATTTCCACCATGCGCCGCGTCTCGTAGAGATTGTGCGCGAGCGGCTTTTGCCCGTAAACAGCCTTGCCGAGCAACATTGAAGAAACCGCGATGGGCGCGTGCATGTGGTCTGGTGTGGAGACGTTTACCGAATCAATATTCCCGGCTTCCGCTTCAAGCAATTTGCGCCAGTCCTGATAAAAACGCGCTTTGGGGAAGTGCTTTTGCGCTTCTCCTGCTCGTTTGGTGTCCACATCGCAGAGGGCGACGATTTCGACGTTTGGTGCTCCGGCGAGCATCCGAATATCTTCCCATGCCATGCCTGCGGTGCCAAAGCTCGCGTGGCGCACCCGCGTTGACGGGGGATTGGCAAGCAAGCCGCTCGTGATAAACGGCGCGGCAAAGGCGGCGGAGCCGAGCGTCTTGAGGAAGGTGCGGCGGCTGGTTTGTGCAGGAGATGTGGTATGCATTATTTTCATGGCGTATGGTGTGTAGGGCGATTGAGGGGATTTTATCTTCTGTTTTCCAGCGTTTTTTTACGTCGCAGCCATTTTACCTTCCGACTGCTTTTCTGCGGTTAAAAACTTAAAATCGCTTCAACTGGGAAATGGTCGGACGGATATTTCCCGTCGCGTTGTGTCCGGATAATTTGAGAAGAAAGGGGCTTCAACGGCGCGCTGACGAAAATAAAATCAATTTTCGCCCTTCCTGGAGCCTTGAAGCTGTTAAACGTTCCGACTTCTGTCGCATTTGCGTTCACAGCACGAAAGGTGTCCTTCAGTGCCATCGGTGGCTTTTGTGTAACGCCATCCAGTTCAGATTCTTTTCCCTGCAAATAACGAATTGCAGGGCTTTTTTCACCGCTGTTGAAATCTCCCATAAGGATCACCGGTGCAGCCTGATCCTTTCGTGCAACGATCCGCTCCAATAGCACCCGTGCGGCATGTTGGCGCGCCGCCTCACTGATGTGATCGAAGTGAGTATTATACACATAGACACGCCGCCCGGTCTTGCCGCCCTCTTTATTTATTTCATGAAAAAGACCAAACGTAACGCATCGGGGGTATGCTGCGCCGTGTGATTTTGACCCCGGCACATCGGGCGTATCGGAAAGCCAAAAAGTGCCATTGTCCCCCACGTCGAGACTCCAGCTATCTGTTTTCCAGAACAGAATCATCGCTTCGCCCTTGTCGGGTGTTTTGTTTCGGGAGCGCCCGATATGGGCGTAGCCGGAAAGTTTTGAGGCGAGATATTCCCGTTGGTTAAATTTTGCATCTGGATGAAGAACTGTTTCCTGCGTTCCAACGAAGTCGTAAGGGCCGTTTCCATCCGGGAATCGGGTAATGACTTCGGCAAGAAACGATTTTCGTTTAGACCATGCATTCTCGCCGTCATTTGCCGTTGAAAGGCGGACATTGAAGGTAAGGACACGTATAGGTTTTTCCTGAGCAAAGAGGCTCGCCGTATTGGACAAGCAGAGGGTAAGCACCAGAAGTAAAATGTTTTTCATTGGCATTTTTGGAATCACGTAACGCAGTCAAAGGCAATTACGTATTTTAGAAAATCCGCTTTTTGGAGTAGGGCTGAAACCCGGCAAAAGAACCGGAGCGTCACGCTTTGATCGGCGGAACTATTTCCGTTCCTGCTGGAGGGAGATGCTCCAACTATTTCGCCGCGAAAACACCCGTTTCCACGTCATTTGGAGATACTATTTTCTGCGGCGGCGGGGTTTCCCGGCTACACCGATACGCGGGTCGCGGCGCAGGATGCGTTTCACGAGCCGGGAGACCGTTTCTTCAAAATCGTCAGCAGATTCGTGGAGGTAGAGCCATTTCCCCAACACGGAATGAGGTGTCAGGATGGGAAAATCATGGATGAGCGCGGGGTGATGTTCCTTGGATGTGCAAACCAAAACGCCGCGCCACGGCTCCTCTCCGGCGCAACAGCACAGTTGCATCAATCCGTCGAGGTAAACCGCCTTTGCGCCAAATGCGCTGCGCAAGACAAACGAGGCCTCGCCTTCGAGCGGTTCCCAAATTCACGAATACGGATGGACGACCTTTGCGGCGCGTCCGGTGCGTCCGGGATTGTCGTCGTGAAAGAATCGGGACATGGGCTTCGTGTTTACTGTCACGCTTCAGGCTGTCAACTTGCCGCAGTTTTTTGCCTTTTCCCGGACATGACACGCACCCTTGTAATCCATGACAAATTTGCGCATTTTTTCTGAAATCTTCAGCTTGGGCTTTGTTTTTTTTCGACAAACCCTCTTCTCTCAAAAACACTGCCTCCTCTCTTTTTCGCGACGTATGGAGTTCAATCTAAAAAAAGTTCTTAAAACCCTTCTGGTTTCCACTTCGGAGCCAGTATCCATCAAAGATATCCAGGCAGTAATAACCCGCTACCACGAACAACGCGAAAAGGCGGAGCGTGCGGGAGCCGGCGATGGCAGCGACGAGGCCGCAGGAGAAGCACTCCCGGTGGGTGTCACGGGTGTGCCGCGGCTCGCCGGGAGCGATGCGCGGGCTGTGCCGGAAATACCGGAAGCTACGCAGTGCGTCATTCAAGACATTATAGATCAGGTGCCGAATCTGCTCACAGCGACGCAAATCCGGGAGGCGGCGGAAACGCTCAATCAGGAAATGGCGGACAGCGGCGAGGTGACGCGCATTTTGCAAGGTCCGGAAGGTTTCCGGCTGGTGGTCTCGCCGGATTACGCGGAATGGGTGCGCCTGTTGCGCAACGACCCGAAACCGCTACGCCTCAGCCAGCCCGCGCTGGAGACGCTGGCTGTGGTGGCCTATCGGCAGCCTGTGACGCGCTCGGAAGTGGAATCCATCCGGGGCGTTTCTGCGGACAGCGCCATCAACCGCCTTGTGGATTTGGAACTGGTCATCGTGACGGGACGCGCCGACTTGCCGGGGCGTCCTATCCAATACGGCACGACGGAGAAGTTTTTGGACTTTTGCGGGCTAAAGACTCTTGGCGATTTGCCCGCCTCGGATGTGCTTTCGCCCGGCCAAATCAGCGAGTGGATTGCCCGTGCGACAAACCCGCAAAAGCTCTCCGACAAAGATGTCGGTTTAGCCAAAGACGACGACGCGGAAGATGCGGAAGTTAAGAACTAAAGCAGAGTCTTGTTCTCACGCCATTCACCCCTGTGCGCTCCCGGTGCGCGGGAGCAAAAAACTCATGCAAGGACTTGACACCGCACGCTCGCGCAGCAAGCCTGCGCGCTTTCTTTTAACATGACAAAGTTACCCCTTTCCATCCTCCTCGCAGGAGCGACAGCACTTGCCGCATCGGTTGTGTCCGGTGCGCCTTTTACACCCAATGATCCCTTGTATCCGCCGAGTGAATTATACTACGGGCAGTGGCATTTGGCTGCGACTTCTAACTTGGCCTCTTATTTCCCGCAGGAGACATCGCTAGTGTTCCCTTGGATCGCCAGTGTCACGGGTGACAATGTCACCGGCGCATGGGCGCAGGGTTACACCGGTGCCGGGGTCATCATCGGTATCATTGACGACGGTGTGCCGGGCGATCACCCCGACCTCGCCGCCAATTATCGCGGGGACTTGAGCCTTAACTTTTCTCAGGGCACTATCGCCAAGCAGCCCCAGCGCCCCTACCAGACGACGGATGGGCACGGGACAGCAGTGGCTGGTGTTGCCGCCGCAGTGGGCGGTAACGCGATCGGCGTTACCGGTGCTGCGCCCCATGCCCAAATCGCAGGGATGCGGGTAACCTTTGAGGCAGGACTCGAAGGTGACCCGATCATGACTGCGGCAGACGAAGTTGACGCCTTTTTATGGCAATCCGGAGTGGATAAGGACGGGAAATACCTTAGCCAGCCCGTGATCAGCGTGAAGAATAACAGTTGGGGGCCGACAGTCCCCTTTCAGAAGGACGACAAAACTGTTTTCGATGCACTGAATGCCGCATCGAAGAATGGCACCATCTTCGTCTTTGCTGCGGGTAACTCACGAGGCACTTTTTCTGAAAACGCCAACGGTTTTGGTCTTAATACACTCGAGCCTGCTATCGCCGTCGCCGCATTTGGCGCCGATGGCAAATATTCCTATTACAGTGATTACGGTTCTTCCATTTTCGTAACTGCGGCATCTGCCAACTACGAGGGCTTCGGCATCGTCACCACTGACCGTGTGGGTAATATGGGCTATGCCGACGCAGATTATTACGCTGCTTTTGGAGGCACGTCCTCGTCCTCCCCTTTGGTGGCTGGCATTATCGCGCTTGGCAAAGAAGCCAACCCCGCGATGGACGTCCGCTGGGCCAAGCACGCCATCGCGCGCACGAGCATATTGGTTGACCCGACGGACAAATCGCCTTCCAGCGGCGTTCTGGACTGGATGGCCACCACATTGACAGGGCGCGGTTGGCAGACCAACGGAGCCGGCCTGCACTTTAACCCCGATTACGGGTTCGGGCTTTTGGACGCAGGAGCGTTTGTCAAAAGGGTTGTGGATTTGGCTTATGTGACTGAGCGCACTACTTATACGCTGACTGTCCCCGTTAATACGAAAATCGCCAATACCGCCGGGAACGTCATTCATTATGTGAGCACATCCAACAAGTCCAATATCAAGGTCGGCTACGAGCACTTCGACACCGTCCAGCCGTCTGCTGCTGCGGCACCTGCGCCTGCGGCTGCCCCGAGGGCCGACACAAATCCTATTGTGGCGATCAAACGCGATTACCTCTACTCTTTCAAACTCGGGCAATCCAATGTCTCGCAGTCGCTCGAAACGGTGGAGTTGCACGTTAACATCACATCCGGGCAGGCGTGGAAAGATTTGTTGATTCAGCTCGTCTCCCCCAGCGGAGTCGTGAGCGATCTTTATTCGCCGCTCCTCAATGCGCCTTCTACCGACGAATCCCTTACGGCTGCTCTTATGGGGCTGAACAACGGACTGGAAAACTGGACGTTCACGACCAACGCGTTCTGGGGCGAATCCGGTGTCGGCGATTGGAAGCTGCTCTTCAGCAATTACGGAGATTCCACGATGACCATCAAAGATTTCTCCCTTAAATTCAATCAGGGCGAAGCTGTTTTGGAAAGTGCGCTGAGAGGCCCTATTGACAAGGATATCTCCGCCCACGCGCTCGTCATTGATAACCCGGATACCACCTTTACACTCCCTGCCGGGCGGACGTTTACTGTCGCTGAGGGCACCATCCAAAACTCCGGCGTGATAGACATCTCTGGGCGCATCGCCGAGACTAGCTACAAGGGAAATCAGGTCTCCATCAGAGGCGGCGTATTCACCCTGCAGGCAGGCGGCCAGGTGGACGCCAAGCGGGGCGTCATTCTCAGTGGCGGCGTCTTCAATTTGGACGGAAAGTTGAACACACCCTCCGGCACCACACTTTTGGAAACGACTGTGGTGGAGGGCGAGAGTTCCACACAAAACGTCAAGTATCCCTTTGGCCTGATTGTCGCCGGCGGCGTGCTCAATGTCGGTGATAATGCTTCGGTGAGCACCGGCGTTTTGCAGACTGCGGGCCGTGTGAATATCGCTACGGGCAAGAAGCTCACTACGCCTAAACTCGAAGTGCAGGGCACCTTCACTGCAGCGACCGAGACTGAAACGGCTTGGTTGTCCACTCCCGGTAATCTTTCGTTGTCGGGCACACTCGATGGCTCCTTGCTCGCACGGGACGGCGCAATCGTCACCGCTTCCGGCAGCGCCAAAATTATCGGAACGTTGACGCTCGCCGGTGCCTCCACCAGTGAGGCCGAGGTCGCGCAATTCAACGTCGGTACAGGCTCCAATGTTGAAGTCACCGGCGGCGTGCTTGTTCAGCACGGCAATTTCACAATCAACACCAATACCTTCAAAACGAAGCAAATCACCGTCTCCGGCGGCAAGGCGGAAATCACCACGGCGGCTGTTTTTGACACGCCGTTGACGCAGACCGGAGGCATCGTCCTCTTCCACGGTAATACCGAAGGCGCGACGACGCTGAATCGCAGCATAAGCACCAGCGGTGGCTTGTTGGTGACCAGCGACGATGTGAAGGTTTTCACTGCACCCACGATCACCGTGTCGGGCAGTGGCAGCTTTTCTCCCGGCGGTGCGGCTGCCGTCACACTTCAGGTGAATGGCGATTTCAATTTGAACCGTGGTGCGCTCACGCTGAATGTGACGCGAGCGGCTAGTGACTTCATCGAAGTTTCCGGGCGCACGGTGTTCAGGCGCGGCACACTGAATCTGACTACCGACGTTGCCCCGAGTCTTGCCGATATCGGCACGAAGAGCATAGCAGTCATCCATGCCAGCGGCGGGCTTCGCGGAGACATCGCATTTGTCAACGGGAGGGAAGGGCAAGCATACACCTTGCGTCCCGCTCCCCAGCTTGAAGAGCCTTCGCCGGGCATCCCCGGTGTCACACCGCCCCAAGAGCCGCAGCCGAGGTATTATCTCGTCCCCATTGCTTATAAATTCCACATAGATGACGAAAGAGATACCGGATATGTCGTGGTGGGCTATGATTACTCCAGCTTCCTTTTTACGGACCAGTTGAACGCCAACCAACGCCAAATCGGCATCGCGTTGAATGAACTGGAAATGGATACTGCAAAGGACGGCCCGACACAGGATCCCTTGCTTCTCGCAATAAATAATTTCACCGACGCCGCCGAGATTCGCAGTGCCTACGACCAGTTGATGCCGGTGCATTTGATGGCACTGGCCCACTCATCCGTGAAGCAGGCCACTGCACTTACGGGGACCATTGACCGGCGATTGAGGGACTTCCGGCGCGGCGCACTCCAGCCCGGCTCCGTGTGGACGAATTATCTCTTTGCCGGGAATTACGGCTTCGATTTCGCCGCGCATCCCCTGACTGCAGCCGCAGGCAGGGCACCCACCTCGTTCGTTCCTTATACCGGATTCAGCTCCGAAAATCCCTTTACCGTGTGGCTGAACGGCAGCGCCTCGCTCTGGAAAACCAAAGAATCCGGTGCCAGTTCACTCCCGACTACCAAGTCCAACCAATATACCGGCGTGATAGGTTTTGATTATCGTTGGGAATCCGGCTTTGCCCGGCGTCTGACCACTTACGATGTCGGCGTCGCGCTCGGCTACAACAATACCACCGACAAGATCGGAACCTCCGGTTCGCAAAACGAACTAAGCGCAGCTTCCATTTCGGCTTATTTCACTTTTGAGAAACAGGGCTTTTTTGCCGAAGTGATGACTTCTTATGCGTTAAACAGCTACAGCTTTAATCGCAATGTCAACATCCCCGGTCTCGCCCCTGCGCACGCGAGCGCAAAGCCGGACGGTGCCCAGTATATCGCCTACATCGGCCTCGGCTATGAGTGGCAATATCAGGATTGGGCGCATGGCCCCATTTTCTCTGCTCAATATACGCGCACCGATGTGGATGGCTTTGCCGAATCCGGTGCCGGTGCGCAGAATTTGCACACAGGGAAGCAGAACTATGATTCACTGCTGACGAATATCGGCTACCGGTTCACCAAGCGCATTCGTGCGGATTTTGCCACGCTCCTCCCAGAAATCCGTGCCGCCTGGCACCACGACTTCAAGGACGGCGATGTGAACATCACTTCCCGCATGAACGGCGGTTTGCCCTTCTCGGTCAAATCCGGAAAGGTCGGGCAAGATTACTTCACGCTGGGCTTGGGCTTGACGGCGCTGCTCACGGAGCACATCAGCCTCAGCTTGGACTACGACGCCACAATTCTTCAGAAAAACATGGCCCCGCAGCACACGGTCAACGCGCTTATGCGCATTTCATTCTGAACTGAAAAGGCCTGGAATCAGCTAATCGTTAACGGGAAGGGAAAGGGGATGTCTGTTCCCGACCTTTCCCGCTCTCCGCGAAATGTGCGGTCAACCCCGCAGGTGGAAGACCGCTCGCACAGCGTCAGCTTTTTGCCTTTTTGCTCAAAGAGACGACGCCAATCATGGCCGTAAGCAAAAGGAAACCGGCGAGTTGCAATGGCAGCATGTATTTCGAGAGCAGGCTGTAGCCAAAGGCTTTTGCACCTGTAGCATAGGCGCTTGGGTTCTCCGCGCCGGGCAACACAGGCGGCGGCGCGGGAAGTGGGGTATCGGGCAGTGCCGACGGGTTGTTGATCAGCCACCACGCTATGCCTCCGAAGCTGCCCAGCGCGACCACACTCGCCCCCACCGACCACCACGAGAGCGGTTGCCCGGCGATGCGTTCCACATCAAACAGCATGATGATAAAAACGAAAAGCACCATGACAGAGCCTGCATAGACGAGGATTTGCAGCACGCCAAGAAAGGGCGCATCGAGCAGGAAAAAATTGGCCGCTACGCCGACAAGGGCAAGAATCATCCCCATGGCGCTGTTGACGGGGTTCCGGCTGGCGACCACAAACAACGCGGCTGACAGAGTCAACGCAGCGAAAATATAGAAGAGGGAATCCACCATGCGAGGCGCGCCACCGTAGCGGGTCGGCACAGTCGTTCAATAATAGAAATTTATAATTTCTTTATTTCCCTGTTTTTTCGCTTTACAACTCACCGCGTATTCCTTCCCTGTCGCCCCTCTCCGCACATTATGCAGAAGACAAAAAAATCCATCGCGAAGCGATTCAAAGTGACCGGTTCCGGCAAAATCATGCGCCGTAGTCCGAGCACCCGCCATCTGCTTCGTAACAAATCCACCAAGTCAAGGCGTCGCAGCGGCGCAGACAAACCGGTTGATTCCGGCTTTGTCGGTTCCATCCGTGCTGCGTTGCCGTTCAGCCACTAATCCGACTGAGCATTATTTGACGCAACCGCGACCTCCCGGGTGACTTTTTTGGCGACCCGGAAGCCGCAATAAACCAAACTAAACAGGAGAAATAACACAACATGCCTCGTGTAACAAACGGCCCGGCCACACGCGCCAGGCGAAACCGAATACTACGACTTGCCAAAGGATATTTTGGCAACAAATCCCGCTTGCCCCACTACGCCCGAGAGGCCGTGGAGCGCGCCCAAAAATTCGCATATCGCGACAGACGGGCGGAAAAACGCGAATATCGCCAACTCTGGATCGTGCGTATTAACGCTGCGTGCCGTCCGCTCGAAATTACTTACAGCCGCTTGGTTCAAGGTCTGAAAAAGGCCGGAATCATCATTGACCGTAAGCATCTCAGCGAACTGGCCATCAACGACGCCCCGGCCTTTGAGGCTGTCGTCGCCAAGGCCAAGGCTGCAATAGCCTGACCTGAACAAGATCCCTAAACAATGCGGCCCGCAGTCTTTGCCCGACAGCGGGCCTCGTTGTTTCTGATTTTTATGAAATACGCGGGATAACCCCGGCACCATGGATAACGTCCTTACATTGACTGCACTTTTGCACGGCCCGGATTCGCCGGGTATTGTTGCACGCACCGCCGGGTGGATATTTGAAAACGGCGGCAACATTTTGCACGCCGACCAGCATTGCGATGCCGAGGCCGGCATGTTCATCCAGCGCATTGAGTGGCTGCCTGCTGCCGATGCCGTAGCCGAGGCGCAGCGCTTCCGGGTCTTTGCCAATAGTCTGGGCATGGAGGTGAAGATCGGACTGAGCACGGAGCGCCCCAAGGTGGCAGTGCTCGTCTCCAAGCAGGGGCACGCCTTTCACGACCTCATGTTGCGTTGGACAGCCGGGGAGTTGCCCTGCGAAATCGCCTTTGTAGCCTCCAATCACACCACCTGGGAGACTGCGGCACGCCAGAGCTACCAAGTCCCGTTTTACCATATTCCAGTCACCCCGGAGACCAAAGACGAAGCCGAGTTACGCCTGGAAGCATTGTTGCGCGAACACGATGTCCAGCTCGCCGTCATGGCTCGCTACATGCAGGTTTTGAGCAAAGCCTTTTTGCAGCGTTGCCCCATTCCCGTTATTAACATCCACCACTCCTTTTTACCCGCGTTTGCCGGCGCCAGACCCTACTTGCAAGCGTATGCACGCGGCGTGAAGCTCATCGGGGCCACAGCGCACTACGCGACTCCTGTTTTGGATGACGGGCCGATCATTCATCAGGCCGTCGCCCCGGTCAACCACCGCCACAGCGTGAACGACCTTGTGCGTCGCGGGCAGGATTTGGAAAAGCAAGTGCTCGCACAGGCCGTGTGCTGGCATCTCCAAAACCGCGTGCTCGCCTACGGAAAGAAAACCGTCGTGTTTGATTGAGCGGAGCAGCCCGCCACAACGCCCGCTCGTGCGTCCCTCCGCACTCACGCCCAGCGCAACTTATCACGCAAAAGTTTGAAGTGCGAAAATCCCTTTGGCTGGATGATCGGCATCGTTTGTTCGGACAGGCGAATCTCCAGCGGGAATTGGGTGCATTCCGGGCCAAACTGCACACCGTCAACAGTGATGTCTGCGAAGCCTTCCGATTCCTCATCGGCGGCGACCGTGATACTCCGCCCGCGCGGCAAAATCAACGACCTGTCCGACAGCGTGTGCGGGCATATCGGCGTGATGGCAAAGACATCGGCACCGGGATCTATGAGCGGGCCGCCAGCCGATAAATTGTATGCCGTTGAACCCGTCGGCGTAGTCACAATCAGCCCGTCACAACGGTAGGAACTCACAAACTCCCCGCCCGAGGCCACCTGCAAGCGCATCATGCGGGAGTGGTTGCGCGTTTTTACCACCACATCATTCAGCGCCAGTGCGCGACAGCCGCCACGCGTGCGGCATTCCAGCAAAATCCGGCGGTCTATCTGGCAATCCCCACGGAGCACCGCCAGCAGGCTCTCCCCGGCATCTTCAGAGGCGTAATGCGCCAAAAATCCCAATTTGCCGCGATTAATGCCGAACACCGGCACCTGCCATTCCACTGCCTGCGAGACCACGCCCAGCAGAGTGCCATCGCCGCCCAGCACCGCGCAGGCATCGCATCCCTTCAGGGCACCCGCGCGCAGAGGGTAGGAATCCGGGAGTAGTGTTTCGACCCCGGCCCCTTTCGCCACACGTTCCAGTTCGGCGATAAGTGCAGGGACTCCCGGCTTCGTTCGATTGGCGACAATCGCGATGCGGCGTATGGTTGACATGTTTCCCATGTAAGACCGCGCCTTGCCGCTTTGCCACACTTTTTGTTACCGGAATTTTTCTGCTCCCCGCTTGACAAGGCATTCCAATTTCACATCCGGTCTGCGCCCTATGGCAAAACCGTCCACAAATCTCCTTTGGTGCATTATTCGCTTGGGTAAAGACATGAATTGGTGGGTGAAGAAAGTCAGCGATGACATCCACTGGGAACCTGACAGCCTCTCTGTCGTGGATCCCAGGCAGCTTGCCTACCTGCTCGACTTGCTCGATCCCCTCCGTGAATACGGCTTATCCACAGACACTGTGGAATCCGCCTTCATCCCGTTTCAAATACAGAGCACGAACACCGACAACACCGTCCGTCTCGTGCGCGTCAATGAGTCCTTTTTTGAGTCCGACGAGTTGCTTTTTGCGCTTCCGGATGCCGTGGACGAAGAGAAAGGCCCCTACGCCGAATTCATTGACCACATCACCCGCCTGCGCGTCAAATTTCTCAACGACAACATCGAGTTTGAGCAAAAGCTCACCATAGACGAGTTAGAGGAGCAAGTGCGCGAAATCCAGAATCATGCCTTCATGGAAGGGCGTGCATTGCACGTTTTTCAGGAGGTTACGGACATCCTCGAATTTGTCCCCGAAGGCTATGAACTCACTGCCGATGAAGATGCCGTTGCGCCCATTGTCGGCGAAGATGAAGAGATTGATGTAGGGGAAGGATTCGACCTCGATACGGATGAAAAGATTGAGGAAGACGACACCATGCGTTGGGACGGCGATGAAGAGCCGGAAGAAGAAACGAAGCGCGAAGGTGCCTACGACCTCGATACTGCAGAAGAGGACGAGGAAGAAGAAGGCGATGAGGAAGGCGGACGAGGGGCGGGTAGGGGAAGAAGCCCGACGCGTCGGCGAAGTTAATGTTTTGCGTCTCGCCAGAACATACCTGAATTGGGCAGCACCAACGCCGCTTAACCGCGGATGCCACGGATTTTTTGTTGGATAAAAGGATTTGCGGAGACGGGCATTCGGGGAATTGAGAATTAAGGATTAAGAACGGGCGATGGTCTGCATCGGGGGAGCGCATGCGTCTCGCGTGCATCGGTGGGCGTCCCGCCCTCCGACAGGAGCCGTTGTCCAACCCGCATCATTCCTAATCTCGCGGCACACATCACCTGCGCCAGCCTTCGCAATGAGGTGCCTTCGTGTGAGAAAAAATAGGTGTGCCACCGCCGCACGCCCCTAATTTTTATTGGTTAAAAGGATTTGCCGGACGGGCATTCGGTCTGCACGCGTCTTACCCTCCGATTGGGGGCCATCGCTTTCTCATAACAAAATCTTGTCCGCTCCTCGCAAATCGCCATTCAACTGCGCCGTACTCCGCACTCTTCTTCACCTAATAAGACCGCAACACACCCGACCCTCATGATTGCCGCGACTCCCACCGCCGTTTCACTCATCGCTTACGTCGCCGCGCTCGTCTTAAAGCAAGCCGACGATACGTCCGGTGTCGCCGGAGATAGTGCACTGCGCCATGCCAGCGACGCCATCTTTGGTTCCGGCGTCGGTGCCACCGCCAATTCCCCGATTGACGAGCTTCTCAAGCGTTTGCGCG
>JAITXH010000214.1 GCA_031284845.1 Puniceicoccales bacterium
CGGGGCGGGGTGTAAATGGCTTCATCGGGCGGCGGGAAATGCTGCGGGAGTGGCAACTGAACAACTTGGATGGCGCGCAGGCGTGGGTCGGCGGTGACGGGCAGGCGCGGCGTCTCGCGTGTCGCTTGCGGGCGCAAGACAAGCTCGGTGAGAGCGTTGTTTTCGCGCAGGCGAAGCAGGGTTAACACGGTGTCGGCGACGATGTCTGGCTGGACTTCGCTCTGGGGTGTCTGGGTGGTGCGTGCGGCGGGATCGGTGCGGCCTGTGTTGTGCCCGATGCGCAGGTGGGCGGTCTTTGTCCCGGTGTCGCGCAATTCTTCAAAAAGCGTGCGTGTGAATTCTCGTAAGGCTCCCGCTACGGTGGCGTTCAATACGGTGCCATCCTGCCCCGGTGTATCGTTGGTGATGGCGATGATGTGACCGCGGCAACGCACGAGTGAGGGCAGCGCCATACGGGCGAGGAGCAAGGGGGCGACCAGACCGGACACCAGCGCGAGGGAGATGTCGTCCGGGTGTGTGCTTTCAAAAGGGTCTTCAACGGTTTGGCCGGCTGCGAAAATGACTCCGGAGAGGATTGTCTCGGTGGCGAGGATTTTACTGGCTGCGGTGCGCACGGCTGCGATGTCGGTCATGTCGAGCGGGACGGGGATAAAATCCGCATTTTGGAATCCCTGTTCAGGGAAACGGGCGTCGAATCCATAGACGCGTGAACCTGCTGAGACGAGCCGGCGTGCTATGCTTTGCGCGGGTTCAGTCCCGGCACCTGTCAAAAAGAAAACATCCATGATGTGATAGTTAGAAGTTGTAGAAAGAAGTGAGGGAACGTGCGTTGTGTGGCGTCATATCGAAGGGACGAAGAAGGCTTTCAGTATCCATTCTCCGCAGGGAAACCGGGTACTCGCGGGGGAGAGGAGTTCGAGCACCATGAGTGAGGCGGTGGGGAAGGAGACATGGACGCCTGTTCCACTTTGGCCGATGAGGAGGCAGGCCAGTTTTTCGGCGTGCGGGTTGTGAGTGACGAAGAAACGGTCACCGGTGCCGGACAAAATCTTGCGTGCGGTAAAGACCGGGTTGTCGTCGGGCGTGATGTAGCTGCACTCGAGGAGCGGTTGTCTAAGTCCCGCGGCGAGGCGGAAGCTTTCGGCGGATTGGTGTGCCCGTATAAGCGGGCTGTGCTCAATAGCGGCGATGGCTGAAAATTCCGCAGTATCGAGCATGCGGACAAGCACTTCAATTTGAGCAAAGCCTCGAGGCGTCAATTGCCGAAGTGCGTCGGGAGAGGATGATTCGGCCTCGGCGTGCCTCAGGAGAAATAATTGCATGTAAGAAGAAAATTCAAGGGGTCACTATGCGGTGCCGGGACTTCCGGGCAAGCCTCTCATGCAGTCCGGGATGCAAAAAACAGCGCTATGCAAAACAGGCCACACAGGTATGAGGGGGGCAGGGGGGCAGAATACAAAAAACCGCCCGATGCACGGGCGGTCTTGAAAGAAAAATGCGGAACGCACCTTTCAAAGATTCCGGGAAATGAAAGCGGCGATTTTCTGGCTTTCCTGAGTATTGCCCCAAGTGCCGTATTTTACGACGACCTGCGTCCATTCATCGTGGGACTTCGGGCTTTGGGCCGTATAAATATTTATGGTGACGAGGATGTCGCCAGTCACGCGGGCATAAATTTTATAGGAGGGCGGCACTCTGTCTTTCTTGAGCGGATCCTCAGGCTCGTCCCGATCTTCACCAACGCGGTGCCCTGCACCGTAGAGCTGATCAATACCCTTCTTAGAGGCATTGAAGGCTTCCTTGAGCGTTTTGCCGGGGAAGCGCAAGGTGAGCGTGCCGTCTCCTTCGTTCCAGCGTGCCGTGGTGTCGTAGTGATTATCCGGGACGGCTATCTGGGTCTCGCAACCAGTGAGAGAAAAAGCGGCGAGCGCAGCTGCCGCCAAAATGATGGATGAAGTTTTTTGCATATGTTTGTTTTTGGGAAAGAATGGATGTGGACTTATTTCGCGCCCAGAGAATGAACCCGGCTGCGTTTGGCAAATCCTTTTTCACGAGACTGCCTTTTGCGCGTGGTGAATGGCGACAATGCCTGCGGTGAGACCGATGGCGCGTGCGGAGACAAAGCCGGCGGAGCGCAACTCGGCGGCAATGGCCTCCTTGTCCGGAAACTGCGCTATGGATGAAACGAGGTAGTCGTAAGCATCTTTATGCCCGGTGGCGAGACGGGCGATCCACGGCAGACAATGCCGCAGGTATAAATAATAGGCCGGACGCAGAAACGCGAGAGGCTGCGAAAACTCCAGGGTGAAAAGTGAGCCGCCGGGCCGGAGCACGCGGAGCATCTCGCGCAGACCGCACTGGCGATCCTGAAAATTACGGATGCCGTAAGCGATCGTCACAGCATCCACCGAGTCTGTTTCTAGCGGCAACGCCATGCAATCGCCGTAGGCAAAATGCAGGCGTGAGCGAAACGGTGCGGCGCAGGTATCTGTCAGGTGTTTCCGGGCCACATCGAGCATCGGCTCACAAAAGTCAAATCCCAGCACGGTCGCATCCGGCAAGGCGCGGGCGAGGGCGAATGCCACGTCGCCGCTGCCTGTAGCGAGATCGGCGACGGTGGATTTGGCAGGGAGGATGCTTTGCACTTCGCGGACGAGTCTGTGCGTCCACCAGCGGCATGCCCCCCCACTGAGCAGGTGGTTGGCCAAGTCGTAACGCGGGGCGATTTCGCCAAACATATTGCTGATTGCGGATGCTTTGGGCATTGGTGAAAAACGTCTGCACGCTCGTCATTTTTCCGCAGGTCTCAAGCGGAAACATGCGGGGTTCCGCAGGGGCATCGGGGATGGTGGGGCGCGAAACAAAACGATTCAAGGTTTGATCGCGCTGGCGAGCAAGGTCTCAAAGTGCGGCGGGTCTTTCTCGCGGACTATGACGTTTGCCTGGATTTTTTTGAATCCTACATGCACCAGCCAGTCGCACAGTTGGTTTTCCGAAAAACCAAGCCAGCGGTCGGCGTAAAGTTCGCGCGCTTTTTCAAAGGTGTGTTGTTTTAGATCGAGCACGAGCAGTTTGCCGCCCGGCTTCAATATGCGGTGTGCTTCACGCAATGCTTTTTCGGGATGTTGCGCGTGGTGCAGCGCCTGACTGAGCAGGGCGATGTCCACACTGGCGTCGTCTAGAGGCACGTCTTCGATGTCGCCGAGGCGGTATTTGAGATTTCCTATGTCGTGTTTTGCGGCCAGTTGGCTGCCCACTTCCACCATGCGCACTGAGTTATCTATACAGTGGACGAACTCTGCCTGACGGGCGAGGAGTTGAGAAATGACGCCCTCGCCTGCGCCGAGATCGGCGATGCACAGGCGGGGAACGAGCTGGAAAAGCAGGTGGCCGATGGCTTCCCAGGAGCGCCCCGGGCAATAGTTTTTACCGAGGCGCCCCGCGACGGCATCGAAATACTCTTCGGTGGCATGTCGGCGCTTCTCGACACACCGGGCAAGGTTACGCGTGTCGGTGCGCACGTCAGGCTCATGGCTGATGGATGCGAGCGCGGCCTCCAGAACGGTGCGCACGGACGGTGTCAGGCCTGCGTTGAGCGCGTAATAAGTTTTTTTGCCGTCCCGCCTGCTGCTTACCGCACCCCCTTTGCGCAGTGAGGCGAGGTGCGTGGAGATGCGCGACTGGCCCATCTCAAGTATCTCCTGCATTTCATTCACGGCTAACTCTTCCTGAGCGAGCAGACGGAGGATGCGCAACCGTGTGCGGTCTGCGAGAATCTTCAAAAAATCCCAAGGTGTTGCCATGTGCTTAAAGAGAGAAATGGAGAAGCCGGAAATGGAAAATAAGATGTGCGGGTTATATCGCGACGGGGGCTTTGATGGCGGGGTGCGGGTCGTAACCTTCGATGGTGATGTCTTCGTAGCGGAAGGAGAAAATATCCCGCACTTGCGGATTGAGGTGCAGGGAGGGCAGGGGAAGCGGCTCGCGCGCCAGTTGCCTGTCCACTTGTTCGAGATGGTTCAGATAGATGTGCGCGTCGCCAAAAGTATGGACGAAGCTGCCCGCTTGCAAGCCGGTGACCTGCGCGACCATGTGCGTGAGCAACGCATAGCTGGCGATGTTAAACGGCACTCCTAAAAAGAGGTCGGCACTGCGCTGGTAAAGCTGGCAACTCAGGCGTCCGCCGGCACTGACGTGGAATTGGAAAAGCGTGTGGCATGGGGGTAAAGCGACTGCGTTGGCCTCGTTGGGATTCCAGCCGGTGACAATGTGGCGGCGCCCGGCGGGATCTTTCTTTATGGCGGCGATGACGGCTGCGATCTGGTCGAACCCATCGCGGGCGTAAGTGCCGTCCTCATTTTTAGTCGCGCCGAAGTTGCGCCATTGGTGCCCGTAAATCGGACCGAGGTCACCAGGGGCGCGGGCGAATTTGGCACACTGCTCTGCGGAGGCCCATTCGTCCCAGATCGTCACGCCGTGATCATGCAGCCACTGGTTGTCGGTGCGCCCTGCGATAAACCAGAGCAGTTCTTGAAATACGGAGCGCAGGTGGATCTTTTTCGTAGTGACGAGCGGGAAGCCGCAACTCAGGTCGAAGCGCAGTTGCGCGCCAAAGATGCCGCAGGTGCCCGTGCCTGTGCGGTCGGTCCGGCGCTCCCCTGTGCTGCGGACGAGCCGGAGAAGATCAAGGTAAGTTTGCATGGGATTTTTTTTCCTTTTTTCTGGCGAGGAAACCCGCCCCCGGTGTGCGGTCTTTGCGCAGGAGCCAGGGCAACCCGTAGGCGGCAGTGTCGGCAGCGGTGAGGAAGGTGCTGCCGTTGACTCCGGGGATGTGCAGCAAGTGCTCACATTTTGAGGCGATGTCCGGAGCAATGCCGCCGGGTGTGCCGCCGAGCACAATGACTGGTGGGCGTCCCGGTGCGCGCAGAGGCTTGATATCTTCAGCCCGCCGCCCGCCGGGGCGTGTGAATCCCGCTATGCAGAAGCGGTCGCGCAGCGTGCGCAGGAGCACAGGCAGTGCCTCGCCCGCATCGTGCAATGTGAGCAAATCCAAGGCGCCGTTGGCGGTGCTCCATGCGCGTTCACCGAAAGCGGCATCGAGCGTGTCTGCCCCACTCAACAGCAGATGAGTGATGCCGGTAGCGGTGGCGATGCGGGCGATAGTGCCGATTTGCAACGGATCGCCTATCCCGTCGAGGATGAGCAGGGGAGTGCCTGCCGCCTGCCACTCGGAATAATCGGAGGGCTTGGGGACACCCGGCGGCGGGCGTTCTGTGATGGCGGCCACGCCTCCATGGAATCGGTGCCCGACAGTATGTGTGAGATCTCGCTCGTCGGTGCGTAAGAAAGGAAGCCTTTCATTGACCATCCACTCGCAGACTTCGTCGAGTGCTCCTGCCAGGTCTGGCGAGAACCAAAGCCGTTTGAGTGCTGCAGGGCGTTTATGAAAACAAGCGAGCACTGAGGGCAAGCCGCATAGCGGGACTGGGCGATAACGCGATTCTGTCATGACGCTTCAGTGAAATGAGAAAAGAGAAATAGGGAATGCGAAATGTGACCGAAGGTGAATTGAGATGCCACGTTGCGTAAATCCGCTTGTCAGCGCCCGCTTGTGCGGCATTGTGCCGCACAGTTTTTGCGATGACGTTGCCAACCTCTTATATAATCACAGGTGCTTTGCTGACTTTGATCGGAGCCGCTCTGGCGAGTGGCGTATCTGGAGTCACCGCCGGTTTGCGTGCGTTTCCCCGTTCGTGGCTGGCATCTGCAGTGTTTTTTGGCGGCGGGGCAGCTTGGTTTGTCATGGAGATTTTTCAACTTGGGGAATCCGATTTAGCCGGATTTCCGCGAAATTGGCTCGTCGGTATTTTTGTCCTGACAGCGCTCCTCGCATTCAGATTTTTAAGTGACTTGCTCGCTGTGCGCGGACTGGCCGTGCTCATGCTGCTCTCGGCGCGGGTGCTGCTCGATTCCGGCTATGCGCAGTTGCCGCGCAGCCTCGTGCTTGCGGGCACGGCTTACATCCTCGTCGTGCTTGGCATCTGGTGGGGCGCTTCGCCCCATGTGCTCCGCGACTGGCTGGTGTGGGCGCTGGAAAAACGCCCGCGTGCGCTGATTGCGGGTGCGCTTGTCGGTGCTGTCGGCGTTGCCAACCTCGTCTCTGCTTTTTTTGCCAATCCGGTTGCATGAGCATACCCGACATCCAGTTCAAATCGCGCCCGCTGTTGATTCTCGTCTCCGGTCCTGCCGGGAGCGGAAAGACGACCCTTTGCGAACGCATGACGGCGGCATTTGCCGGACGCATCCGGCGCGTAATAACCTGCACGACGCGTGCGCCGCGCGGCACTGAGGTGGATGGCGTGGACTACCATTTTTTGGACCACCCGACATTCGATGCACGGGTCGCCGCCGGGGATTTCATTGAGCATGCGCTCGTCCACCAAAACCGTTACGGCACACTCAAGACCGATGTTTACGCGCACTTGGAGAAGGGCTTTGATCTCTTGCTCAATCTCGACGTGCAGGGAGCGGAAACTGTGCGTGCGGTGACGCAGGGCGATCCGGTGCTCAGGCGGGCCTTGGTCAGTGTTTTCATCATGCCACCCTCTCATGACGAACTGCGCCGCCGTCTCGCGGAGCGAGGCACAGACGCTCCGGCTGAAGTGGATCGCCGCTTGCGCACTGCGGAGATCGAAATGGGACACTGGAACCGTTATGATTATTGCCTCGCCAGTAAGCTGCGTGAGGAAGACTTCGAACGCATCAAAGCGGTTTATCTTGCTGAAAAAATGCGGGTAACTCCCTTTAGTTGAATCAGCGTTGCGCTGACACATTCATCTCCCCATTAACGTTCATCGGTTCTTCTTACATGGACAAAAACAAACTCTCAAAAATCCTCACTGAAGTCGGCAGCATGCTTGAAATCTCTGGCGGCAACGTTGTCAGGGCACATGCATACATGGCAGCCGCCCGCACACTGGCCATCATGGAGGACGATCTAGACGATCTAATCGAATACGACATTCTCGACAAAACGCCCGGCATAGACACCGTCGCCGCCGAGGCTATCCTTACGTTGCACAAGACGGGTAAATTGGAACTTTACGAAACGCTGCGCACTTCGATTCCTTCCGGAGTGCTGGAGATGTTGAAATTACCCGGGCTGGGGCCAAAGCGCGTGAAGGCGATATGGGACGAGCTGGGCATCGTGACCATCCGGGCGTTACAAGTCGCATGCGAAGACGGGCGTGTGTCTTCGCTCCGCGGATTTGGCAGGAAGACTTGCGATAATATTCTCTTGGATATCCGGAATCGTCCCGGGAAAAACGCGGGGAAAAAGACTCGCAAAAAGGCTTGATTTCTACCGCACCCATCCTAGCTTGCGCCCCCTCCATGCCACTTTAGCTCAGTTGGTAGAGCGGCTCATTCGTAATGAGCAGGTCGTCAGTTCGACTCTGACAAGTGGCTCCATTTTCCGGAAAGACCTTCCTCTCCCTATCCCGCGCTGGAATCCGGTCAGATTGACCCGGTTTTTCTTTCCTCACTAAGCAGGCGGATTGGCCGCTTTTCTTTTGCGCAGGCGTCTCCAGAAGTGGCTGATCGGGTAGCCGCGCAAGACCCAGAATTTGCGGAGTCGGTTGAAGTTATCGAGAAACTGCTTTTTATCGGAAGGCAATGGTTCCCCGCAGTAGCGGCTCCATGCTTTGTAGATGCCCGATCTGTCCGTAGCGCACAACAGGTCGCGCAGTGGCCCCGGCAGGTTTTGCAGGGATATTGCAGATTGGAAATCAATCAGATACGGACTGCCATTGTCACCGCAGAGGATATTCCCCATGTTGCGCATGTCGAGGTGCACGAACCCGCGCTCGTGGATGCGCGTCACAAGAGTTTCCAGCGCGTGGAAAAACGCCGGAGGAAGCGTTTTCCCTTTAAGATCGGACAAGGTTTTCCCCGATATATGCGTATAAGCGATGGCGATCGGACTTAAGCGGTAAACCGATGGCGAGATGCCGGGCAAGCCCTGTAACTTGCTCAGGGCAACGAATTCGCGGTAAGCACCGAGCCGGCCCAAGGTGGCGCGGATAGCGCATGGACAGTGGAAAAAGTCTTTGATGATCAAGTCGTAGTTTTCATCCCGATAATGAAAAACATGGGCATTGGCAAAGCGCCCTTGATGCTTGGACACAAGGGCATCCGGGGTGAGTCGGGCTTGCGGGAAGCACGAAGAAAGGATGGACAGAGCATGTTCATGCGGAGTCATAAAAAAAGATGTGCGGGGAGTTTCAAGTTTTGCCCTATCTTTTTTGATGAACGCCCTTTACGTCAAGGTCTATCCAGCTTCTCATGAAATATGTGCGCTAGAGCGCTTGGGTTTTCCAAATGAGGCGAATGGTATGCGCCGGGGACGAGCGCCACAGTGGCAGCAGGCAGACGTTCCGCCATGCTATGAGCGATGGCGGCAAATTTTTCATCTTCGCTTCCGGCTATGCAGAGCACCGGAATGCGTAGTAATGGCAATTTGTGCTCGAGCGGGGGCAGTGTGCCCGTGCCCACGCCGCGCAAGCTGGAGGCGAGACCCGCCGCCGTGTTATTGTGTAGCCTGCGGGTGCGTAGCGCGGAAAGCGTGTCTGGTGGGAGTTTGCGCAGTCCGGTGAAAAGTGGAGATTCCCACCATTTCTCAAAAAAAGCGGCAACACCTCCGCTCTCCACAGAGGCGGCGAGTGCTTCATCCGCGTGGCGGCGGGCGCTGCGGGTGGCCGGATCGCTCAAGCCCGGGGAGGCACCGATAAGCACGAGCGCGGAAAATGCATCCTGTCTCTGCAATGCCCAATGCAGGGCGAGGCGCCCGCCCATAGAGTAACCGAGCAGGACGCAAGGTGTCTTGCCGGTGAAATGCAAACGCAACTCATCAAGGAGTGCGAGGTGTTGCGCCAGAGGCAGGGAAGTGCCCGGCGGGATAACGGCGCGTGTGCCATGCCCGGGCAAGTCCGGGCAAAGCCATTGCCAGCTTTCCGGTGTGTTTTTGCGCAAAGCGTCGAAGTCGGTGCCATCGCCGGTGAATCCGTGCAGGGCGATAATGCGCATGGGGGGAGATGGCATGATGCGAAAAAGTAGGGGAGGGGAGGGCTAGTGTGCGGTCGCGAGTATCTTTTCTGCACAGTCGAGGGCGTTGCGGATCGTTTTGGGAAGGGCAATGCCATTGCGGTAACCGCCGCAAAAATGAAGTCCGGAGAAATTTGCCTCGGCGGAATCGAGCAGAGCACGCAAGTTTCCATAGCCGATGTTGTATTGCGGAATGGCACGCGGCCAATGCCGGATGGAGGTGAAAACAGGCTCACCGCGAGCACCGAGCAATGTTTCCAGCTCTTTGCGCACAATGCCAATTTGTGTGCCCGCGTCTCCCCGCGTGAGTTCCGGTTGGCGGCAACCACCGACAAAGCTCGTCAGCAGCACATGGCCATCCGGCGCACGCCCCTGAAAGAGCGAGCTGGGGAAAAGCACGCCGAGGACATTCCGGTGTTCGATTGCGGGAGCAAGAACGCCAAATCCGTCCAGTGGGTGTGCAACCTGCTCGCGGGTAAATCCGAGGGAAATTACGCTTACAGGCGGAGCAGAGACATCGTGCCACGGGCGCAAGTGATCTCCTAGTGCAACAGGCAGAGGGAGTGCCGACCAATTCCACGGCGGCACGGCCAGCACGAGGAATCGCGCCGTCGCGCATCGTCTTTCCCCAGCAGCATCCCATGTCACAGTCCAACCGCTGCCAGGGTTGTGCTCAATGGTGCGCACGGCAGCGCTGGTTTGCAGACGCGTTGCGTCGAGGAAACGTGCCATGCCATCGGGGATATCTGCCATGCCTCCGGGGAAGTTGACCATGCGCCGGCGCGGTGCGGCGCGACCCTTGCTCAATCCCGCGAATAGAAGCGAGCCGTAGCGTTGCTCCATTTCGTATAGCCTTGGCAATGCCTGGCGCACGGAAAGCTTTTCGGCATCCCCGGCATAGACCCCCGCTATCATCGGATCAACGAGCCGGGTAACAACCCCGGCACCCAGCCGCCGCCGCGCAAAAGCCGCGACACTCTCGTCTGGGTCAGTGGACGTGCGTGCAAAAGGTTCTCCCAGCACACGTAGCTTTTCCAGAAAACCAAGCAAAGGCGTGGTGATAGCACCAATGGGACCAGAGGGGGCGGCGACGGGACGGCCACGGCAAACGAGAAAACGTTTTTTTGCGACTGGATTTGCCTCAAGGATGACAATGCCGAGCTGACGCAAAAAGTCCTCTGTCCCGTCATTTTCGAGCAGAAGCGAGTTCGGCCCGCCTTCGGCAATGAAACCGTTTTCCCGGTGCGTTGCCACAGAACCACCCGCACGCACGGCGGATTCGAGCACAAGCGGTTCGAGACCACCTTGCAACAGGGCGACTGCGGCAGCCAACCCGGCAGGTCCGGCACCCAGGACAAGAACATCTGGTTTCTGCATCATGGCAAAGACGGTATACCGATGTATCGCCTTAAGGCAAACCGGAAGGCACCGGTGGCGGGCGATCTGCAGGGCAGGACATCGGCTCTATTCCTTAACTCGCCAGATGCGCAAGAATGGCCTTTTGCGTATGCAGACGGTTTTCCGCCTGATCAAAAATAATGCTCGCCGGACTGTCCAATACCTCCTGAGCAACTTCCTCTCCAGCATGCGCCGGGAGGCAGTGCATGAAAAGCGCTTCCGGTTTGGCAGCACGCATCAACCCAGTATTGACTTGGTAGGGTTGCATCTGGCGCAAGCGCTCTGCCTTTTCTGCTTCCATGCCCATACTCACCCAAACATCGGTGTAAACCATGTCCGCACCACGCACCGCGGCTACCGGATCTGTCGTGAAACTCCAAGTGGGGGCAAGCCCATCGCTTTTCAGTTGAGTGCGGATTTCCCCGCCTGGTTCGTAATCTTCGGGACCGGCAAGGACGACTTCCACGCCCAAAAGCGCACCACCGAGAATGAAAGAGTTGGCCATGTTGCAGGCGGTGTCCCCCAAAAAGGCGATTTTACGCCCCTTGAGCGATTCCAGATAGCGGTCCGGATTTCCTCCGCTCCAACGTTCGGCAAGAGTGAAAAAATCGGTGTAAATCTGGCAAGGGTGGAGGTAGTCGCTCAATGCATTGACGACGGGAACGGAGCCGACCTGCGCAAACTCTTCCAGTAAGGAATGCGAGTAACAGCGCAAAACAAGGCCGTGCAGGTAGCGCGAAAGCACGCGTGCGGTGTCAGCGGCGGACTCGCCCCGGGATAGCTGCAACTCATCGGCGTTGAGCATGACGGGCTGTCCGCCAAGCTCGTGGACGCCTACTTGGAACGAGACACGCGTGCGCGTGCTCTTTTTGAAAAAGAGCAAGCCCCACGACTGCCGTGCCAAAGGTTGCGCCGAAGAACAACGGCCACGATCCCGTTTCATCGCCGCCGCTGTGGCAAAAACGCCAGCGATTTCTTCGCGAGTGAAATCTGTCTCCTTGAGAAAGTGACGCATACGAGAAAAAGCGAACCAGCAAACTCGTTGGAACTGATTTGAACAGAAAAAAATCAAGAAAAAACAAGTAATGCCGCAGGGAAGCATTTTTCCGTTTATTTACATAAGATGTGCCGCTGGATGCCGGGAAGCATCGGAATGCCATTTCGTATTTGCCCCGCACCGCAAGCCGCGCACTCTGTTTTCTCACATGATTTCACGGTTTCAGCGCACGTCCAGCCGGCGCTCCGCGCCTAAACAGCGACGGACGGTGCGACCGCTTGAATTGCCAAAACGCGGCATAGAAAACACTTCGCCCGGTTCCGTCCTGACCGCCTTGCTCATGAGTATCTTGTTGCACGGGACATTGTGGCAGACTGCGCCAGCATATCTCAGCGTCGCATCCGCATCGCCTCCGCCGCCTCAAAAAGCGACAGAAGTCGTCTTGGAAGAAATCAAACCGGAAGACATCCCGGAAGAACTCCTTCCAGAAGAATTCCGACGCCCCAAGCCACGCTTCGTCCACATCAATCCGGAAGCCCCCACGCTGCTTCCGCCCGAAACACTCAACACCGGTGCCGCCACACAACGCGCCGCGCAACCAGAGCCTGCGCCGCCTTCGCCTTCCAGTCTCCCTAAGGTGGACGGAGAGGAGGCAGATTCCACTCGCGTCGTGAACCACATCCCGCGCGAATTGTTGCCACCCCAACTTCAACCTCAGCCCCATGTCCCGCTCGGTAAGCCCGATCCCGAGGATCCCGCTCCTGTGGCTAAGACCGCCACGCCCGATCAGCAAACGCGCCAAATGCCCAATGCCGCACGCGCCGACAATGCGCAGGATGTGCCGCCTCCACAGCAAACTCCTCCCGACGCCACCGGCGAACAACCCGCCCGCGCCAAAGAAGGCCCGTCTCCCGCACAAGAACGAGTCAAGCTCGCCCCATCCACTGCAAAAGGAGGTCTCACCGCGACCATGCAGCCGGGCAAGGCACCCGTGGATCCCAGGATTTCCAATGCCACAGGAGATATCCCCGTGAAGCACCCCGAAGCCGAAAAAAGGCCCGGCGAGCGGGAAGCCCGGGCGAACACGCCTCCAGTCCGGAGCGCCACCGCGACAGCAAAGAAATCCGCTCCCGCGCCGCGCCCGCAAGCTGTCCAATCCGTCGCCCGTCCTGAAAAACAAACTGCGATCGCCAAGGGTGCCGACGACGGCCTGCCCGCTCCGTTGCCCCGCCCGCAAGCGGCCAAAGTGGGCACCACGGGGATCCTTATGCGGAATCCCTCCGGCGTGAATCAGGCCGGAGTCCTCACCCTCGATGCCAAATACAGCGAATTCGGCGATTACGCCCAACGGATGATTGAAATCATTCAGGCCAGTTGGTGGCTCATTATCGAGCGTGCCCAGATCCACGAAGCTTACGGTGCAGTCGTCGTCATCGAATTTACTCTGTGCAAAGACGGCACACTCAAGGATGTCATCGTCTCGAGCAGTTCTGCCAAGCAGGCCGGCACCTATGCTTGCAAAGACGCCATCGAATCCCGCGCCCCCTTTGACCCTTGGCGTCCCGACATGGTCGCCATGCTCGGCGAAGAGGAACACAGCAAATTCACTTTTCACTACCGATGAGTTTTGGAAACACGGAAGCTGGTGAAAAATCTCCCCTCCCGCTCGGCGTTGGCGTCCGCCTTGCAGCGCGGCATCCTGCCGGACTGCTTGCCTTTGAAAAACCCGCCGGACTGGCTGCGCATCCCAACCGGCCCGCAGACCGAAAACGTGCTTTGCTGGATGCCCCTTACGATTTGGAGCGGGAATGCTACCGGCTTGATGGCGGCATTCCGCTCTTTCTTCTTAACCGCATAGATTCACCGACCAGCGGGCTTGTGCTGGCGACTGGAGATTCAAAGTTGGCTGAACAGGTCAAAGAAAGTTTTCGCAAAGGAGAGGTCGCCAAGACCTATTTTGCCGTCGTCAAAGGGCTGCGCATCCAGCCCCAGTCCGGCGAATGGCGCGATCGTCTTGTGCGGCGGCAGCAACAAGGGGTGATACGTGCCGCAGTAGGAGTAGGCGGCGTGCCTGCGATTTCCCGTTACCAGTGGAAGCGCGGAATTTCCACGCCTGCGCCGCTCTCACTTTTGTGCCTTTTCCCGCAAACAGGGCGCACGCACCAATTGCGTGTCCAATGCGCGGCGCGAGCGCATCCCATCGCGGGAGACAAGACCTATGGCGATTTCGCATTTAACCGGCTTTTGGAAAAATCCGGGGTGGCAGATCGGCTTTTTTTACATGCCGCCTCGGTGTCGTTGAGTTTTTCATGGCAGGGACGGCGATGTGACTTTTGTGCCGATTCTCCTCTGCCTGAAGCGTTCACGGCATTGTTTCCAGGCCTCTGAAATATCGCGGAAGAGGCTATGCAGGGTGATTTATTTGAAAAAGTGACTTGCCAGAAGAGAGCCGAAGCGCAATGTCTCCGTCCCTTTAATTTTGATGGTCGCGTAGCTCAGTTGGTTAGAGCATTACATTCACATTGTAGGGGTCACAGGTTCGAGTCCTGTCGCGACCACCATTTTAAATTAAAGAAAAAGGAGAGGTGACAGAGTGGCCGAATGTGCATGATTGGAAATCATGTGTACCGCAAGGTACCGGGGGTTCGAATCCCTCCCTCTCCGCCAGTTTCAAGCCCTGCAAGTAAGCACTTGCAGGGCTTTTTTCTGCCTTTGCGATTTTCGACAATGCGAATGACGCCAAAAAAGAAAAAACCGGAAGGTATGGCAACCTTCCGGCAACGTTGTGATTGAGGGAACACGGCAACGGGAAATGATTGAAAAGGGTGGAAGGGCCGCGAATGACTATGCGCTGATCGCCGTCGTGCTCATGGCCTCTGCCGCGCAGCGGAAAGGGGCAAAGTTTGCCGCGCCGGATTACTTTGAGAAGGAACTGATGAGGATTTCTTCCCGACCAGAGTCCCTATCACAGCCAACACCAGCAACACACCCAAAAGGATGCACCCAGTAAGAAAGATTTCCTTCACAATAAGACCAGCAGCAGCCCTCATTCGTTCAGGAGGGACAACCGGATCCGGATCAAACAATTCATCGTGCCAGTCTTTTTTCATAACGGGTTGGATAATCTAAAAAAGCTCAACAACAACAAGTGGAGATAAAGCATATAATTTCACCATCACTGCCGATACTGATGAGGCAGTCGGCGATGAGGGCGTGTGTGGCCACCAAGCCCTTTTCGCACCCCCTTTTCAATCATTT
>JAITXH010000038.1 GCA_031284845.1 Puniceicoccales bacterium
GCAGGTGTCAACGGCTCCGGCAAGCACCTCAACTGGTCGCTCGGCAGCGCCAAAGTCGGCAACTTGCTCGACCCGGGCGAAACCCCGCACGACAACGCCCAGTTCCTCACCTTCGCCACTGCCGTCATTCGCGCCGTCAGTATCCATCAGGGCCTCCTGCGTGCCTTCGTCGCCAGCGCTGGTAACGACCACCGCCTCGGAGCCAACGAAGCGCCTCCCGCCATCCTCTCCATTTATCTCGGCGACCAGCTTGCCGGAGTCTTCGACCAACTCCAGAAAAGCGGTTCCGCCATCAACTCCAGGACAGGTGGCCTCCTCAACATCGGCGTGGACACACTGCCCCCGCTCTCGAAAGACGCCGGAGACCGCAACCGCACCTCGCCCTTTGCCTTTACGGGAAATAAGTTCGAGTTCCGCGCCGTCGGCTCAGCTTTCTCCATCGCCGGCCCTCTGTTCCTCCTCAACACCATCGTTGCGGACTCTTTGGAATACATCGCCGACACTCTCGAAAAAGCGACCAAGGGCGATCCGAAGAAGCTGAACGGTGCCTTGCAGACCCTCTTCAAAACTGTCTTGGCCGAACACGGGAAGATCATCTACAACGACAACGGCTACTCCGAAGAGTGGCAGATCGAAGCCGCCAAGCGCGGGTTGAAGAATCTCAAATCCACGCCGGACGCCTTGCCGGAATTGACGTCCAAAGCTGCCATCGAAACCTTCAAGCGTCAGGGTGTGTTGACCAAGCTGGAACTTGAATCCCGCGAGGAGCTGACTTACGAAAGCTACGTCCACACCGTCCGTTCGGAATCGAAGCTCGTGCTCGAAATCGGGCGCACGCAAATCTATCCGGCAGTGAGCCGCTATGTGAGCGAGCTTGCGCTTGCACGCACCGCCGCTGCTGACGCCGGAGCGAAATTGGAAGATGGCGTTTTGGAAAAAGTCGCCTCCCTTCAGACCGCATTTGTCGCCGCGCTGGACGAATTGGAAACCTTGCGCGAAACGTTGAAAGCCGGTTCGGACGCGCACAAGAACGCCATCTTTGCTCACGAAAAAGTCCTCCCCTCGACTGTCAAGGTCCGCGAGATCGCCGACGCTCTGGAAGAACTTGTTGCGGACGACCTCTGGCCGTTGCCTTCATACCAAGAATTGCTCTTCCTGCGCTAACGCGCGGGAAGCTGCCTTGTTTGTTTTGCTGCAGAAGAAAAGGCGGAGGTGCAAACCTCCGCCTTTTTATGTGTGCGAGGCACAGCTCGACGGCGGGACGCCATCGAGCACACGCGAGACGCGTATGTTCCCCGATACAGACGTTGGACGCGCTTACGGTCTGTCTTGGGGGAGCACACGCGTCCCGCGTGTCTTCAGCGGCTGCTGGGTTGGCCGACGGCACCGATTAAGCATTGAGAAAAATCCGTAGAGGAGTTGTCTTACGTGCATGTCCACCACGACCCGTCGCCGATTTATCTCCGGAGCTGCACTTGCCGGTGCCTCCCTCTCTCTCCCCGGAAGCCTCTGCGCTGCGGATGCCCCGGCCTCTGTCGCTGCCGCCGGCAAGCGCCGTTTCAAACTCGGAATCGCCAGCTACACTTACTGGCACTTCGAGCCGAAAAAATTTCCCATCGAAACCGTCATTGAAAAAGCCGCCGCCCTCGAAGTGGAAGGCGTTGATGTGCTCCACCGCCAAATGGAAAGCGAAGACAATGCCTACCTGCAAAAGCTCAAACGCCATGCTTTCCTCAACGGCATAGACCTCATCTGCCTCTCGATGCACCAGAACTTCATCTCCACCGACCCCGCCAAACGTCAAAGGAATGTGGAGCACACGTTGAAGTGCCTCGAAATTGCCGGTCGTCTCGGCGTTCCGTCCATGCGTATCAACGCCGGACTTTGGGGCACGACGAAGAGCTTCGACAAGCTCATGGAAAATCGCGGCATCGAGCCGACGCCTCCCGGTGTGACCGAAGACGACGGCTTCAAACAGGCCATCGAAGGGATCAGCAAATGTCTGGACAGGGCAGCGGAACTCGGCGTCATCCTCGCCCTCGAAAACCATTGGGGCCTCTCCGGGACGCCTGAGGGGATGTTGCGCATTTTCCGCGAAATCAACAGCCCGTGGCTTCAACTGCTTCCCGACACGGGCAACTTCCTCGAAGACCCCTACGACAAGCTCGCCAAGGTCTTCCCCTATGCCTGCTACGTGCAGGCAAAGACCTACTTCGGCGGCGGCGAATGGTACACGCTCGACCTCGACTACAAGCGCATCATCCGGCAATTGCGCGAGGCGAATTTCGCCGGCTACATCGGCATCGAATTTGAAGGGAAAGCCCCCGCCGACGAAGGTGCCCGCAAGAGCGTGGACTTGCTCCGTGCGGCGATGCTTTGAAGAGGGCTCTTTGCGCAATTGGCGGACCCTTCCAGTTGCCTGTGGAATGCCGCTCCTGCCAATTGCTCTCTTCAGGTTAAATATTGCGTGGGCAGGCAGCGGTTGTTTTAACGGGGGCACTTCATGTCGGGATTCTCCCATTCCATTTCCGGTGCTGTTTCCAGTGCCAATGAGGCGGTGGCCGAATGGGTCTCCACCGAAGCCCGCCCGTGCATATTGCGCATCGCCGGGGTTTGGAATATCCGAGGCACTAGCGGCATTCCCCGCGTGGAATCGCTTTTGAGAAAAATAGCTGACGGAAAAGATGCCCGTATCATTTTTGATTGTTCGGGATTGGCGCGGCACGATTCCAGTCTGGCGGCTTTTTTACTGGAATTCCACCACTGTTGCGTTGCGCGGGGAGCCGTGGTGGATTTTGCCACACTTCCGCCGCTTATTGCGCGCCTGCTGGCGCTCGCCCTTGTGCGTTCCGACGGGCGGAGCGGGAGCGAGTCAGAGGAACGTGCGCGTCCGGAAGGGTCGTTTTTCCAGAGGATGGGCGGGTGGGGCATTTCCAGTGTGAACTCGTGGACAAAGGCGTTCGATTTTCTCGGGCAGACCGTCATCGCGGTGTGGAATCTGGTGCGCGGGCGCGCCCGCACCCGGCTTTCCGAGTGTTGGCTGTTCATTCAGGCGTGTGGTGTGGATGCTCTGCCCATCGTATCGCTTATCTCTTTTTTGACCGGCTTGATTCTCGCTTACATCGGTGCCGTGCAGATGAAGCAATTCGGAGCCACGCAATACGTGGCCGGCATGGTAGGGCTGGCGATGGTGCGCGAGATGGGGGCACTTATGGCGGGCGTTATTCTATGCGGGCGCACCGCCACAGCGTATGCCGCCCAACTGGGGAGCATGCAGGTATCCGAGGAGATTTCCGCATTTCGCGTATTGGGCATTCCGCCGATGGAATATCTGGTGTTACCGCGTATCATCGCCCTTGTTTGCATGATGCCCCTGCTCACGCTTTATGCGGATTTATGCGGGATATTCGGCGGCCTTGTCGTTGTCACTTCGATGGATGTTACGCTGGAACAATACTACACGATGACCTTGCGTGCCATCAACATGACAAACTTTTTGTCGGGTTTGATAAAGAGTGTCTTTTTTGCCATGCTCATCGGCTGGGCTGGCTGCTTTCGCGGCATGGTGTGCGGCAAAAGTTCTCAGGCCGTGGGTGACGCCGCCACATCCGCAGCCGTGCTGGGTATCACATTGCTCGTCATTGCTGACGCGGTCTTTGCCGTGCTTTTCGACGCAATAAATTTTTTCTGAACCATGGCTTCCACTTCCTCAACATTCAGCCCCGCAGACAAGCCTCACGTTGCCGTGCATGCGTTGAAACTGGCTTATGGTGAAAATGTCATTTTGCGCGACCTCACATTCGACATCCGCCGCAACGAGGTGTTTGTCATTATGGGCGGGAGTGGTTGCGGTAAAAGCACCTTGCTGCGTCATTTGATCGGGCTGCAACAACCAGCCTCGGGTGAGATTTTTTTCGATGGAGCCATCTTTTCCTCCGCCGATGCGAGTGAGCGCACTGCCTTGCTGCGGCGTTTCGGAGTGATGTATCAGAGCGGGGCGCTGTGGACCTCGCTCACGCTGGCTGAAAACGTAGCTTTGCCGTTGCGCGAATACACGCCGCTTCCCGATAAAGACATTGCCATGCTTGCCCGTTACAAATTGGCGCTGGTGGGTCTTTCCGGCTATGAAGATTACTACCCCTCGGAGATCAGCGGAGGCATGGTGAAGCGTGCCAGTCTTGCCCGGGCAATGGCGCTCGACCCGGAAGTATTGTTTCTGGACGAACCGGGGGCCGGGCTCGATCCGGTGACTTCGCGCCTGCTCGATGATTTGATTTTGCAACTCCGGGACAGCCTCGGTGCTACGGTGGTGATCGTCACCCATGAGCTTGCCAGCATCTTTGCCGTGGCAGACCGTGCATTATTTCTGGATGCCACTACGCGCACCATCGGCGCACTGGGCGAGCCGAACGAGCTGCGGGACCATTCGGAAAATCCGCGTGTGCGGAGTTTTTTAAATCGCAAAGCCTCCCTGTAATTGTTGGATTTTCTGCGACGCTCTCTCAATAGTGAGAAGCTTAACTCATTTTCTATTGTGTATTTTCTAATAAGCTCTTGAGCTTTTCGTCAGGACGTTTTTTCCTTCGCCAACCCGAAGCACACTCCCTTAATTCCCGCGCCCTTAAACTTTCCTTCATTCACACAACTACACCTTATGGCTGACAAGTGTTCTCACTGTAAATGCCGCATCCCGTCTCTGGTAAAGAAATACCTGATGGCGGTCAGCGGCCTTATTCTCGCGGGCTTTGCCCTCGTTCACATGGTCGGGAACCTGCAAATGTTCCAGACCCCGGAGCACATAAATGTTTATGCGCATTTCCTCCAACATCTGCCGCCGCCAGCCCTTTGGGGTTTCCGCAGCGTCATGCTCCTGAGCGTCGCCGTCCACGTCTGGACAGGCATCTCGCTCGCCCTCGAAAACCGCATTGCGCGCCCCGAAAAATACGACGTGAAAAATACCCGCGTCGCCGGCTGCGCCGCGAAGACCATGCCTTACACGGGCGTCGTCCTCTTCGCGTTTATCGTGTTTCACATCTTCCACTACACGGTGAAACTCGCCGTCCTCGGCACCGACCAGTTCAAGGGCACGCTGTCCGCCGATGTCCACGCCAAGCTCTTTGGCGTCTTCGATTACCCGATTTTCAAAGGCGAACACGTCAACGACGCCTACAACATGGTTGTCGCCGGATTTAGCATCACTTGGGTTTCCGTGTTCTACATCGTCGCCATGTTACTCATTTTCGTTCACCTCAGCCACGGTGTCAGCAGCGTTTTCCAGACCATCGGCCTGCGAAACGAAAAATGGCGCTGGCTCCTCTCGAAAGTCGCCATCGCTTATGGTGGAATCATCCTCCTTGGCCTCGCCGCCGTGCCTGCCGGAGTCCTCGCCGGGAAAATCGTTCCCGACACGAAATGCCCCGTGGCCATCAAAGCCGCCGCCCCGCACATCTTCACTCCGCAGCCGAAAGCCTCCTGCCACAGTGAAAAAGCTGCTCCTGCTGCGAAGGATCCTAAGGAACTTAAAGCCCCTAGTGCCCCCGCTGACGCTCCTCACGCCCACTAATACCCCTCCTCAAAAACACTTCTTGGACAACCACATTTTTCTCAAATGAGCTTCGACCTTAACGCCAAAATTCCAGCCGGCCCACTCGCCGACAAATGGAGCAACCACAAAGCGCACCTGCGCCTCGTTAACCCCGCCAATCGCCGCAAATACAACGTCATCGTCGTCGGCAGCGGACTTGCTGGTGGTGCCGCTGCGGCCTCGCTTGGCGAAATGGGCTTCAACGTGAGCTGTTTTTGTTATCAAGACAGCCCCCGCCGCGCCCACTCCATCGCCGCACAGGGCGGCATCAACGCCGCCAAAAATTACCAGAACGACGGCGACAG
>JAITXH010000051.1 GCA_031284845.1 Puniceicoccales bacterium
CGGAAATTCGATGTAGCGCCCGGCAAGTAGCGTCGCCAATTCCGACGAGAGCAGGCGGGCGTTGGAACCGGTAATGAACACTTCCCGATTCGCCTTCCCCGACCACGACGCCACGATGCGTTCCCAGCCTTCGATTTCCTGCACTTCGTCCACGCAGACGACCGTCCGCCCGCGTTTGCCCTTGAGTGCCTTGTCCACATGCGCGGCGAGTGCGTGGTAATCGCGGATGGCGTCGAAGGCGTAATCTTCCTTGTCCACATAGACGATGTTTCGTGCCGGAACGCCGTCGGCTCGCAGTTGGGCGAGGATTTGGCGCAACAGAAAACTCTTCCCGGAGCGGCGCATTCCGGTGAGGACTTTGATTACCGGCGTCCCCAAAAACGGGGCAATCGTGGTGAAATAATCATTTCGAGTATAAACGAAGTTTTTCATGTTTTTTGAAAAGTTACGAGTATAGTCGAAATCTTTTTCTGCGTTGGCAAGCGCAAAAATGTGGGGCTGGATGCGACTCAGAGGACGGAAACTCCCGCGTGGCGGGCGGCCTTGGCAAGAGCTTTATCTGTGGTGGCGAGCACGGCCTGCCGCCGGAGAGCAAGTTCGAGATAGGCTGCGTCGTAAACGGTCAGCGCATACTGCCGGGCAAGCGCAATCGTTGCCGCGTAAGCATGAACAGAAGTTTCGTTGTCCGTTTGAATCGGCAACGACTGGAGTAAAAGAAATGCTTCGGTGAGGTCGGCATGAGTCGCCCGTTTGCGGCGCTCTGCCATGAGCAAGCCGTTTGCGACTTCCACGCACCAATGCGCAGGAACGTATCCGGGGATGCCGTTTTCAAGGGCATCCAGCGCCCGCAATGCAGCACTGCCGCGTTCGTCTTGCAGAACGAAACCCAGCGCAATACTGCCGTCAACGACGAGAGAGTCCATCGGCGGAGATGTTGTTTGTTTAGATGCGCCGACCTGCGGAGATGAGGTCTCGCGTGGTTTCTCCGGCGGGCAATACCAGTCGTGTGCGCAATGCGCGCAAACGGGCGAAAACGGAATGGTCCACTTTGGGGCTCGCAGGCACCAAACGTGCCACAGCGCGTGAATGGCGCGTAATAGTTACTTCGCGCCCGCTTGTCACCCAATCCAGAAGCTCTGGAAGATGAGTTTTGGCTTCGTATGCGCCTACCGTTTTCGTTTCAGCCAATGTTGTCTTATTCATAATTGGTCTAAAAACTGGTCTAAATCGAATCGTTGTCAACGGGATGTTTTGCTCAACCGCCACGCAATTTTCAAAAAAATTCACTTCGAGTATAGTCGAGAATTTTCATGTTTTATAAAACATTTCGAGTATAGTCGAAATCTTTTGGCACACTTGGAAGATGAGAAATGCGAGACGGAGGGCCTTTGTGAAGGGCTAAGGGGCAGCGCGACATCGGCGACTTTTGCGGCGGGAATCAGCACACTGTCCACTGAGTCCATAATGCCCGCTTGTTGTCCGCTGGCGCTAATCCACAACAAGCGGGATACTTTCGCTGTGGGCGTTGAACTCAGGGGCATACATGCACTGGATTTCTGCAATGCCGCTGGGATACGCACCGCGTAACTGAACACGCACCGGATATTCAAAAATGTGTGTTCCGGCAGGAAGCCAATCTATGAAGAAGTGCGTGGCCGTGTCTTTCGTGGACTCATAATACCCTAAACCGTCTCGCCAACGATAGCCGCTCAAGACGTTTACCGGCTCGGTGCCGCTGCCGTGCTGGTCTTTCAAGTGCATAAACTCCATGTCGCGGTCAGTGCGCAATTCAAGGCGGACAATAAGAGTGTCGCCGGGATTCACTTTGCTTTGTGAAACAGAGACAAGCGCTTTGCCCGACTTTGTGAGAACTTGCTTCCACAACGTTTTCTTGAGCTTCAACGGCGTCTTGTCGTGAGGAGTGATTTTCCCGATGTCCTGAAAATACTGCCATGTCACACTTCCCCACGCGACACCCGGCGTAGCCTTGGAGACGGTGATCTTGCCCATGCCCGGCACGATCGCAGGCGCGGCAATACGCTCGACGTAAAAACCGGTTCCGGGAACAACGTTACGGGGGACGACAGAGTGCGCTCCGAGTTTGATGGAGACGAGGGCGTCAGAAGCGAGAAGCGGGATGGGCGCTGGCTTAGAATCCTGAGCGGCAGCTTGGAGTAGCAACGCGTAGATGGCATCGGTGGTGGCCTTGGTCGTAGGCCAGGACTGGGCCTGCTTTTGCTTGAGGAGCCAAGTTTGAAGCTCGTTAAGGAATGCAGGTTCTGGAGCGATTTCAGAAAAAGCTTCGATGAGGAGCGCGTGAGTCTCAATGGGCGCTTCATGCCAATACCAACTGCGGGAGGCCGCGTTTTCAGACCAGAAAGCGCCAAGATCGGGATCGCTTTTGGCGCGTTCGCGGAGGGAACGCAAGATGGTCGCTGGGACCGCGCTCCCAGTGCGGTGCAAGGCCAGAGCAACGTGGGCCTGCGATTGCAAGGGGAGCTTCTGCCAATGGGCGAGGGCTTGCTCCGTGAAGTAGGCGTAGGCTTCGACGTGTTCGGCGGCAATGGCGGATTTCGTGAAAAAACTCCGCGAATACAGATGATGGGCTATGTCCGAGCTCAGGTGGTTTTCTTTGCGGTAGTCAGTCGCACGCCGAGTGGCGTCGGCCTTGATGCGGCGAAGCTCCGCAGAAAGCCATCCATCGAGATACAGAAGGGTGCTTGTGGTAAGCCAGGAGTCCTTTTCGATGCCAAGGTGCTGCAGCTTGCCAAACCCGGCGATGATGTGGCGCGTGATGTAGCCGTCGGCAGGGCCGCCGGGGAACCAACTCCAGCCACCGGAAGATAGTTGGCGCTCGGAAAGTTTTTTGAAGGCAGCAGTCAGTTCGGTGTCAGTGCGTTTTTTGTCGAAGAGGATGCCGATGTTGCGGCGTTGCGCAGATTCGCTTTCTGCGGCGCGCACCCACGGAGTTTCCTCGATGAGGATGGTTTTGAGGTCTTCGTTTTTGAAGAGCGGCGATTCCAAAGCCGGGGTGTTCTTCCATTGCGCAAAGACGCTGGCGATTTTGGGGTCGGCGTTGGCGATGTGCCGTGCGAGGGCGTTGGCGTAATAGCGGCTGAAGAGCTGTTCGCTGCATTCGTAGGGGAACTCCATGAGGTAGGGCAACGCCATGACCGCAGACCATGCGGGGTTGGAGAACATCTGCACGGTGAGGGATTCGTGGCGGAGTGTGGGGTCGGCGGCAGAGGCGAGTAGCTTTTCAAAACGGAAAGTGCGGGAGGCACTGGGAGCGCGAGTCTCTGACTCGCTGTTTGATGCGGGTCGGAGGCCCGCGTTCCCAGTAGCCGAAAAGGTGAGACTTTCCGTGACGAGTTGGCGGCGGCTGAGGACGGGCAGGAAACCCTCTTCGCCATCGGTGAGCAGCCCGGCGGTGGCGACGGCCTTGTAGATGAGGTAGCCTTGCCCGTCGGGGACACGGATGCGCCAGGCCAGAGATTGGGAACTGCGCGGCGCGAGCGTGAAGGCACGTTCGGGGGTGGTGTTGGCGAGACGGGCATCGGCGGATGCGAGGTTGAGTGCGTCGGTAAAGTTGAGGCGAACGCGGCCCGACTGCGGAGCGGTAGACTTGTTCGTGAGCTTGACTGTGAGTTCGAGGGTATCGCCCTCGCGGACGAAGCGCGGGGTGTTGGGCTGCACCATGAAGTCCTTGGAAGTGGTGATGGTGTCGTTGTAAATCGCGCCGGAGCGCAACGCGGCGTCGTGGGCAAAGGCGAGGAACTTCCAGCGCGTAAGGCTTTCGGGCATGGTGAACTCGATACGCACGGTGCCGTCGGGTTCAGCCAGAAGCGAGGGGAAGAAAAAGGCAGTCTCTGTGAGATTTTTCCGGGGGACGATGGCGGTGAGGGCGGCGGTATCTTTGTCTCCGGCAAAGCCAGCGGGCACGGATTCCCCGCCACCGGCTGATCCGAAAAGGGTCACTATGCTTCGCCCACCGAAACTGGACAAAAGGAGGAGCGGGTGAAAACTGTGGTCCCATTCCCTATACTCGTCGCGGCACCAAACAGAGAACCGCTTGGAAGTGTCCACGAGATTTTGAACTGCGGTATCACTTTCGCGTAGCAGCTCTTGCTGCTGCAAGCTGTAGGCACCAAGCTGAGTCTCGCTATAAAAGATACTGTCCAGACCTCTCCATGTGTGTGCCCCAAAAGCGTCAAGAGAGGCGTCGTAGAGTGCGGCGGCAAGCTGGAACGGGGAGGAGGCGGGAGCGGAATTTCCGGCTTGGACGGGTTTAATTTTGAGCGTCCATGTTTCGCGAGCGCCGGGGGTGAGACGTGTGCGGAAACGCTCTGTGCTGATTTCCAGTTTTTTGTTTTCCCACGGGACATCTACTACGTGGCTCTCGTGGTAAAAACGGTTCTCGCACATTTGCAGGACGTGCAGCGTAAAGCCGCCGCGCAGGGATTCCGTGACGGGCATGGTGATGTGCTCTTGGGTGCACTCCGGATTTGTCCAGAAGCGCTGGAGGATTTTTCCCTGATGCTCAATGCTGACGAGGGCGCGGACACTCGTGTAGCCACTGCTCCAGAGGGCAGAAAAAGTATCACCGGGTTGAAGCGTTAATTTCTGCACGGTGACCATGAATGGCAGTCGGATGGCGCTTTTGGGGGCGGCAAGGGCATAGACGTTGAATCGTTTTTCGCCGCGGACGATGTCTCCGATGCTAGTCTTCGTCGTGAAGACAGCGCGGTAAATTCCTTCCGGAAGATTCGCTTGCGCGGTGGTGCGCCCATTGGCATCGAGGGCAAACGGCGCGGTGAAGACGGCGGGGAGACGTTCCCAGTTGTCCGGGTCGGCGGGGTCTTTCTCGGCGCAAAGATTGTTCAGAAAACCATGAAAATTTTCAGCGCTTTTGCGGAGGACTTTTTCGGGTTGCCGGAGTGGATGGATGGTGAGCGTGCCTGCGGCGGCGAGCTGCGGTAGCGTGCCGGAGATGAAGAGCAGGACCGGGCGTCCGGCTTCCTGCCATTCGTCCACATAGATTTCAACGTTGGGGGCAGGAGCTTCGCTGGCGATTGTGCGAGTAGCATCGCGGGTTTCGCCGATGCTGTCGGTGACTTCGACCACGACGTCGAAATCGAGACGGGAGACGTGGACTGTTTTTCGTGAAGCGCGGAAGGTGAGGGTAAAGTTTCCTGCGGAGTCGGTGCTGGCGGTGCCGTGGGCGATTGTCTTTTTGCTGCGGGAGTAGGTATTCGCGTGGACCTTCCATTTGACCTGTGCGCCATCCACAGGGAAGCCATTGGTAGAGTGGGCGGTGCCTGAGAGGGTTACGTTGCGTTCCGCTGTTTGCAGGAATTCCGGAGCATTGAGCGTGACCTCAAACTTGGGACGTTTGTATTCCTCGACGGAGATTCCAACACCGTCATAACAGTTTTTTTCATCGGTCGTCAGAGTATAGTGTCCAGTGAGTTTTCCGTGAGGGAGGACGAAGCTGCCGGAAAAAGAGCCAATGCTGTCGGGGATGAGTGTGAGGCGGGCGCTCTCTTTATGGTTGGGGTCTTTGAGCAGCACGGTGCGTGGCACAGATGGAATCGGCGTGTAAGTTTTCGTGCGATGGTTGGCGGAAAGCGCAACACCTTTGAAATGGAGAGTCTGGCCAGGGCGGTAAATGGCGCGGTCGGTGAAGAAACGAAAGTGGATCTGGTTTTCATCCAGTTTCTCTTTTCGCGATGACCGGATTTCGGAGGCGACCGAGAGGCATTGTCCGTCCCGGGCCTCAGCAAACAAGACGATGTCGGCGGCGTCATCGGGGAGAGCGATAGCAAAGCTGCCGTCGGCATCGGTGATGGCGGACGAAAGCGGGATACTATCGCGATTATCCCTCCCGCGAGGAATCCCCCGGATATCCGGGTAGGTGCTCTCTTCGTCCTCCTCCTGTTTTCTTTCCTGTTCCTGATTTCTCTCCTCGCGTTGTTGGCGATGCCACGCGGAGACGGTGGCCCCGGAGACAGGCACACCGGTGACGGCGTTTAAGACGTGCCCTTGGACTTGATAATCGGAGACACTGTCTGTTTTGGTGTTTGGGTTGGCATCGAACACCAACGCGAGGTCGCTTACCCAAAATGTGTCATGGAGGATGGTGTTTCCTTTCGTAGAAAAATCTCCGGTGGCGCTGGCGAGGAGGTGGTAAAATCCGGGGGTGAGACCGCCGGGAGCCGCGACTGTGTGGGCGCGGATGGCGTGATCGGGGGTCGCGGGTAACTCGGTGCTCCAGGCTTGGGCGGGAGTGCTTTTGAGGAGGGCGGTAAACTTGGCGGCACCGGGAGATTCGGGGCGTTGGCTTACCCGGTATTCGAGGGTTTCTTTCCAATCGGCTGGGACGATGCGGAAGTGAACTTTGGACAGATTGCGGTAGCGGATAGTGATCCCGGGCAACGGCGCGTTCCAGACGGTTTCGGTGGTGATGCGTTTCAATTCAGGGTCTTGGATTCCGGCGATGATTGCGGCGCAGCGGCGACCTCCGGCGCTGTCCGGGTGCAGGGCGCGGCCTTGCTCAGCTATTTTGAGCGCATCGAGCGGCACGGGGACAGAAGGTGCGTCCAGAAATTCCCAGTAATGTTCGGCACGTTCGTTGATGTCATAGGCGAGTTCTGCGAGAGCGGCGGCAGCAGGTGTGCATTTTTCAAAGCGCGTGGCGCAGGCGCGCAGTGCCTGTTGGAAACGAGTTCGGGTGTGTTTATCGTCGGGGAGGATTTCTTTTGCCCAGAGGATTCGGGAGAGGTCGGCGTCGGCCAGTGCGGTGGGGCTGGCAGTGTCGGCGAGACGAAAACGGAGAAGTTCCTGATAGAGCGCGACGGCGCGAAGGAGAGCCGGAACGGCATCGCCGGAGATTTCCAATTCGGCGGCAGGGTTCCAGTCGAGAAATTCTTTGAGTGTGCCGAGGAGCGGAGAATTGGCGTCGGGGTCAAACAAAGCCCAGGGAGACTCATCATCAGCGAGATCGGAAGCGTCGTTCTCGTAGTTTTTGAGGCTGTAGCGCTTGATGACTCTGTGAGCGATGAAGTCGTAGAGCGTGGGGCGAAGAGAATCGTTTGGGGTGTCACCTGTTCTGAGCACAGAATCGAAGGCCGTAACAGGAGTGCGCTGGAGCAACGCGGGGTCGGCGAGGGCGATTTCGCAGAGGCTGAAGATTTTTTTGTGAAGCCGGATAGAGTCCCATCCGAGAAAATCTTCGCTGGTATTTTGCCTGCGCTCCGTGGTGTTTAAATCTCTTCTATTTCCCCGGGAATAGCGGTCGCTGATTTCCGCGATGATGATGGCGAGCATGGATTTCAAGGCGGGCGAAGCCTTATCCATGTGGGCGGTGAGTGTGCGGATGCGTGCACAGGTGGTTTCGAGAGAGGGGCTGGTGTCATGAACCTCGGGCAAGCTGTTCAGGAGGGAGGAGAGGGCGGCGTTATCGTCGTTGGCGGCAAGAGCGACCTCGAGGCGGGCGGCGTTGTAGCCACGGTGGAAGATGTCAGAAAAAGATTCGGACAACTCGGAGGCGTTGAGAGCACGGGCAGGGATGAGGGCAAGAAATGCGAAGAACAGGGGAAGGAAGAGACGCATGAGTGAATAAATGTTTTGCGGGATAAGAAAATAGCGCACAAGTGAAAAAATCAGAACGGTTGCTATTCCACGACGAGCAAAACGCTTTCGCTGTGGGCGTTAAACTCAGGAGCATACATGGACTGGATTTCTGCAATGCCGCTGGGATACGCACCGCGTAACTGAACACGCACCGGATACTCAAAAATGTGTGTGCCGGCTGGTAACCGATCTATGAAGAAGTGCGTGGCCGTGTCTTTTGTGGACTCATAATACCAGAAACCGTCTTGGCTGCGATAAGCGCTCAAAACGTTCAACGGCTCGGTGCCGCTGCCGCGCTGATCTTTCAGGTGAACAAAGTCCATGTCGCGATCTGCGCTCACCTCGAGACGGACGACGAGGGTGTCGCCCGAGACAAGGGGTGTCCGTTGCAGGGAGACAGCTTGTTCTCGGGCGGAGGCAGGGGTTCCTCCGGTAATCGGAATCAATTCAGCGCCTTGGGCGGTGTGAACTTTTTTCCAAAGCGTCTTCTTGAGCTTCAACGGCGTGGCCGTGTGAGCACTCAGCTTTTCGATATCCTGATGGTATTGCCATGTGACAGTGCCCCACGAAACACCAGTGCCCGTTTTTGTGACGGTGATGTTGCCCATCGCCGGCGTAATTGCCGCACCGGGGATGCGCTCGGAATAGGAACCCGTGCCGAGGGCAAGCTCGCTGGTGGTGACAGGGTGCTCGCCAAGGCGAACGGTAAGGAGGGCGTCGCTGGAAAGAATAGATCCTGCGGCGGGATTCTGCCCCTGCCCTACTGAAGATTTTGCGAGCAGCAGCGCGTAAACGGCGTCGGTGGTGGACTTAGTAGTGGGCCACGCCTGCGTTTGTTTCTGACGGAGAAGCCAGAAACACAGGTCGCCAACGAAGGCGGAGTCGGGAGCCACCTCAGAGAAAAGCTCAACCATGAGTGCCTGATTTTCGATGGGGGCGTCCTTCCAAAGATACCCCAAGTG
>JAITXH010000133.1 GCA_031284845.1 Puniceicoccales bacterium
CGGGTGCGGAAACCGAGATTTATGTTGTTATAGGTGCCACCGTCAAAACCGATTTCCAGACGATAGCTCAGGAAAATGGAAGAGCGTTCATCCAAACTCAAGGTGACGGAGGGACCAAACTGCACAACGTCTGAAGGCAAGGCCTTCGCCGAAACTTTGTTTCGCGTCAAAACACTCGGATCCAAGGCAAACTTGGAAGTAACATCGGCATCGGTGTCCAACAGCTCATGGGCATAGGCGACATCTAAAGTGAACTTCCACTTCAAATCCCATTCTTTGCCAACAAACCAGGAAAGTCCGGTGCCAATTTTGGCGCGCAGAGAATCGTAGCCGAAATTATCCACTTTCAAACGCGAACCACTTCCCTTTTCCGTAAATGCACCCACTTCATAATGGTTGTATTCCAGACCAACATAGGGGTTCAAGTGCAGCGTGCTCTGGATCGGGAAAATCGTCCCCGCCGTAGTGAAAACTCCGGCATTCCAGCCGTCCGGGCTGGCTTTATTGCGCCCCAAAATCGTATCGCGCCGGGCGTCATAGGTCGCGTAGCCGAAGGCCACGCCGGAATCCATAAAGAACCAGTCATTGAAGATATGGCTCCAATAGCCGGTGGCATGCACGGCGTTCATACTGATGGAACCGCCGCCATTGTGCAGGGTGGCTTTCCCGTTGGTGTAGTCCAAAGCGACACCGACGAGATTGGTTCTTGAGAGCTGGTTGTCCGCGCCAACAGTGCCACCGTAGGTGTTGAAGTTGAAGACGGGATCATCGCCGCCTTTGCCGTTTTCGGCAAAATTGCCGGAAGCCGTCACGTAAAATTCCCAATCGCGGCTGTATTCGGAAATGGCGGCGCGGTCATAACGGCGCTGTTCGAGGTGGGCGTGCAACTGCGCCGCAGACGCAGAAGCGGCGGAAGCAGGCATAGCCACCAATGAGGCATAGCCCAAAGGTGAAAGATTGTTTACCGTGGTGCTCAGGCGGCCTGTTTCTGTTCTGTTCAGAAGGTAGCTCAGCGTATAGGCAGCATCCAGAGACTTGTGGGCGGAAAGCAATTCAGTGCGCAGCGCTTTGTCTTCATCGCTGCCAAGGCGCAATGCCTCGAGTTCATCTTTCACGCTCTGGTTGTCCAATTCGGGCAGACCCGGCAGCAATTCCAACCTCTCGGTCAACAATTGAGCGGCACCTTCCCGTGTCGCGCCGGACAAGCCTGCGAACACATCCCTGTTCGCGACGACCCAGTCTTTAAAGTGGTGAAACACGTCTGGCTGTGTGCTTCCTGCGGGCAAACCCACGCCCATGGGAATGGGAAGCGCGATCACGGAATCGAGTGCACCCAAAAAGTTTTTCAGTCCGTCGTGCGGTGAAAAACCGGAGACGCGGCCCAGTTCTTTTTGAGAAACGAACAGCGCCGGCCCGCCTTGGCCGAGCGCAGAATATACGGTGCCGACGCCGATACCCGGCCCGACGAGGACGTATTTCTCATTCACGTTGTTCACGTTCTCCTCAATCTTCACTGAGCCTGCTACGGTGACTTCAGGAGCACCGCCGCCTGCTTTGATGATGAAGGGATATTCTCTGCCGCGTTCCGGGCGATCGGTATTGGCGATCACGCGCACGGTGCCGTCCAAAACAGCCTTGCCGCCATAGATGATAGCGGAGGCAGAACCGCCATCCAATACGATGTCGAGGGTGCCCGTGGATGTCTGGGTGAAATCGCCGTCCACAGTAATGCTATCGGGAGTATTTCCCGCAGAGAGGAAGGCTTCATTCACCAGATTGCCGCCGGTGTGGAAATGATTTCCGCCCTTCAATGTGCCACTGGCAACGCGGATCGTGCCTTTGAATGCGGCGCTGGCATCGCCGTCCAAAGTCAGCGTGTAATCGCCGCTTTTCAGGAAGACGCCACCGACTTCACCGGACAGCCTGGCAGCTTCGAGGGTGGAATTGCCGATCGCGTTCCATTCGAGTATGCCGTTGCCGTAAGTGCGCAACTTTACGTCATTCCAAGCACTTCTGTTGTTGCTGTTGAACCAGCCGTGCAAGCGGTCAAAGAAAGAGGAGTCCACGACGAGGATTCCGTCGTTGACGCCGAGAGTGCGCACAGTGAAACCGGGATTGGCGGAGGAATCCAGAAAGGGCAAGTTCCAGACATCCAGACGAGCCGGGCCGGTTTTGATGATATTCCCCGTGCCGAGAACTTTCACCGCAGAACTATTGCCATAGACGATGTCGGCATCTTCGGGCCGCACATTGACATAGAGAGTGCTCACGATGCCGTCTTCATTGGTCTTCAATTGCAAATCGTGTCCATTGCGGATGCCGACCTGCAAGTTGCCGCCAAGCACGGTGACATCGCCCAGGGCGGCTCCCGATGCGTTGAGGTTCCCCGTATGATCCGGCCCTACATACCGGAGTGTGCCCGGCCCGGAAATCATCAGTTGTGACCTGCCTTCCAGCGCACCCCGGAAATCCGCATCGGCGCTCTGGTTGATGTAAAAGATGCGCGTGCTGTCGTTGCCGAAACGCACCACGCTGGTCTCGTCTGTCCCGATGCCGCCGGGAAGCATGTCGCGCAAAGAGGCATCCAGAATGGCTCCGTTTTGGAGTGAAGTGACTCCGGAGTAGCGTGGGTCTTCATCCAGGCGCAAGGTGTGCTTGACTCCAGTCTCGAGCCATTGCCCGTCAATGATGAGATTGCCCAGCCCTTTGACCTGTCCGCCGTAGGCAACGCTGGACGTGAGGTTAATTTGCAATGTGGCTTGGGGATCCACCGTCCCCACATTGGCTTGCGGGATGGCATTGGCGTTGCGTGCGCTATCAATAATGAGTTTCCCCTCGGCCACTTCCACAATGGCCGGCAAGGCGATCTCGGGCGCAGACTCCCAAGCGAGCCAAACGGTGCCCGCTCCGTTCTTGGCCAGTGTGCCAATGCCGGTGATTTTGCCGTAGAAAATATCCGCCTGCGTGTCGTCGGCAGTCACGTTATCAGAATAAAAACGGAGAACACTGTTGCCGGTGACGGTGGCAGTCGCACTTCCCAAGGCCTGTGTGGTGACCTCCAGAATACCGCGATTCACGGTAACCGGGCCACTGAAGATGCCAACATTATCGCCGTGCAACACAACAGTCCCCGTGCCTTCTTTGACGATTCCGCCGGTGCCGTTGATCTTGCCGTTGTAAATGACATCGCCGGACTGCCCTGCTGTAGGGCCAAAAGTGACGGTCGCCGTCCCGATGATCAATTCCGCGTCTTTTTCGCCGGAAAGATTTTTGAACCACTGGTCGTTGCCGTTCAACAACACTCGCGCCCCTGAGCCGATCCACACATTGGAACTGCCGGTCAATACCTCGGCGGCGCGAAGTGACAAATCGCCATCCGAGACGAGAAATGCGCCGCTGAAATCGGGCTGTGCCTTATAAAGATTCAAGTCGCCGCCGCCCGTTTTTTCAAATGTGCCTGCGCCGGAAATATCGCCACGGATGCCGGGCGCGCGTGCGTCCGTGAATTCTGTGGCGACATCAAGGGTAAGTTTTGCACCTCCGTTGATAACAAAGTTGTCGGTTTCGGGCGGGAGGTTAGCCACGCTCCAGTTATTGGGGCCAAGCACCGACCCGGTAAATACCAACTCGCCCGCCCTGACCGTCGTCGTGCCGTGATAGTTCAAGGAATATCCGGGAGTCGAGTCGCCGGCGAGAATAAGCTTACCCTCTCCTTCTTTTACCACATGGCCCACCGAGGCCGGGTTTTCCGCGAAGCGGTCGGTGATCGAGCGCCGGTGGGTAGCGGTATTTCCGCCGGGCACTTCGAATATCACAGTGCCTGCCGTAGCCTCGTTAACGAGCACGTTGAAGGTGTCATATGTCGTAGAGAAGCCACCTAGAATGATGTCGCCCAAAGTATCTTTCACGGCCAGACGCAAAGCGCCGTTTTCGACATAGGTGTTCCCCTTGTAAGTATAATCGTAAAGGGTCAATTCACCCGCACCCACTTTTGAGAAATCGCCGTCGCCGACGACTGGAAGCGGCAAGCCCGCATTGCTCGAGCCTGCGGCCACGTTCACTTCCAGACGCCCTCCGGCGCTGATGGTGACTCCTTGTGCAGCGGGTAAGCTGTCGTAGTTAATGCGCAGGCGTCCGCCCTGGATTTCCACCGCTCCGGTGAAATCCGGATGGACTGCCGTGAGCGTGAGGCGCTGGGTGCCGATGTGGATGAGCTTGCCGGAGCTGACAATTTGCCCTGCAAATGCCAGTTCGTCGGCATTTGCAAGACCGCGGCCCGGTGTCACCACTGTCCATAAAATCTCGCCTTCTTCGTCGCGCAGGAACTCGCCGTAGGCGTCGCGCAGGGGTTGTTTTTCAGAGGTCAACTCCGCCAGCCCGTTTTTCAAATAGTTGCGCGAAGTGCCTGCGGTAAAATCGGCAATCTGCGGATTGATCGGCAGTCCCTGCGTCGGCCCTTCCTGCAAGGTATTGAGGAAGTAAGCGGGTTGGGGATCGGGCGAGCGGGCATCCAAGCTGGCCAGTTCCCGGACCAATTCCCCCAACGCGCCTTCATCCACGCCGATAGTGAGATCAGCAGACCCCATATTGACCACCGAGCCTCGCTCGCCGAACAAGGCGCCAAACGTCTGCGGCTCAGTGCTGTTGACAGAGGTCCCGGTGTAGAGCACGACGCCGGAAGTGTAGCGGATGGTGTTGCCGCCGGAAGAGTTCAAGTTCAGCGCAGGCCGGGATTCCGCGTTTCCGTCATCAAGTTTCTGCACGACGGTGGCACCGAAATAAGTAGGATTGCCGCGCAAGGAGTAGTTGGAGTTGGTGAGCAGGATAAGGTTGCCTACACCGGTTATTTGCCCGGAGAAGGAAGAAAATTCGGCTTCCACCTCGCTCTGCCGCACGGTGATGGTGCCGCGCCCCAACTCGACGCGCGTCTGCGGGTCGCCGGAGAAATTGTTAAACGTCTGGTTGGAATCCGCAAAGTGGAGTGTCGTCTCGCGCCCTGCTCCGGGACCGGCGGTCAAATGGACGGCGTGCGCATTCACAAAAGCGTTGCTACTCGTCGCGGTGAAGCTGAGATACACACCGTCTTCCACCGTCAGATTTCCAAAAAAGTTGGGCTGCTGTTTGTGGATTTCCGCGAAGCCAATATCGTGGGCGTCGCCTATCTGCCGCGTCCCGGCTATCGTGTTGAGTGTGCCTTGGTGCCCGATGAGCAATTCTCCACCCAGAGCACCGGATAATTCCGCATTCAAGGTGCCTGAATTGATTTGGACAATCTTGAGCAAGGTGCCGACGCCGATGTTCACGCGCCCGAAACCAAGCGTCTGCACGTTGGAATAGATGGCACCCTCCTGAATATCAATCAAGCCGGAGAAACGTCTCTCAGGCAAATCGTCCAAAGTCCCTGCACTTCCCGTAAGGGCAATGACGCCGGGACCTTGTTTGATAAATATCGAGCCTTCTTCTACCACGTTCCCGTCCGGGCCTCTTTGCGGCCCCATACCCCAAAGTCGCCCTGCGTATTCACCGTCCCAATTCAAATCCTGAACGATGGTCAGCGCCGCGCTTTGCAAATCCACCACGTCGCCGCTTCCAGCCCATCCCCACATCGGCTCATCCCACGAGTGCGGGAGAGCACCGCTGACATAGCAGGACTGAAAATTGCGGATTTTCTGATCGGTTGAGATGGTGAAGGCATCGGCAAAACCCGCGTATTTTTCATTGGCCACACCTGCTGAGGCCGTGGGTGCCAAAGTGGGGAAATAGTAGAGGTAAGCAGTAGGTGAAGGAAACCAAGCTCCGCCTGCTACGTTATGGGTGATCGGCGAATCAGCCGGCGGAAAGATGCCGAAGGTGACACTCTCGGCTTCAGCGATAGCCCGCCCGCCCGCAGAGCTTAAGATGAGGGTGCCGCTGGCGATATAGACCCGCCCGGTCAAGCCGCTGCCTGCAGCGGTATCATTGGTAATCTCAAAATCCCCGCCCCCGGTCTTGATCAGTTCGCCCCGGCCACGCACTTGGCCCACGCCGTAGTAAGACGTCCTCGGCTCAGGAGCCATGGGATCCACGGTGTTAACTCCGGTCTCGACGTGGACACCAATGCGGTAAGTGTCGTCTCTGCCTGTGTCCAATGTCGTCTGCTTGCTGGCATCGGATTGCAGATTTTGCACGAGATTATAGCGCAGGCGCACTGGCAGCGGAGACTGGTCAAGGGAATAGGGCGGAGGCTGCGGTTCAAAGATGTTCGGCAGCGAATTTTGAAATGACAAGGTGGCGCTGTCTTTTAAAATCACCTCTTCAACGCCGACCACCCTCAACGAGGTCTCCCTGTATTGGTTGAGATAGCCGGAGACGATGAGCGTCGCCGCATCCTGCACATACAAGCTGCCTGCAAACGCACCGCGCTCCGCAGTCGTCGTGCCTGGCTTGACGCCCTCCTTGCTCACAAAGTCGTTCATGTAAGTAGGCACCCGCGAGCCATTGGTAATGAACGTCCGTCCGCCGAAGAATCCGCCATCCGTGCCGCTTTGCGTATCGTTCAATTCCTTTTGCCAGCCCTGATATTCCAAAGTGCCCTTCCCGGTGACGATGATGGTGCCGGCGGCATTGTAGGAATTAGGATCAAATATGTTCGGGAGCACATCGCTCAACCAACGCCCGGTGGTGGTGTCGCCGTAATTGGCTGTGATTGTCCATGTGGCGCTGTCGCTGATGATGGAGTCCTGCGCATGAACGTCGCCGGCAGCCGTTTGCTCGCCGTCGGTGCGTATGTCCACAGCGCTCGAACGGGAGGCGGAGAACGCCAGTGTGGCAGCAGCTGCGATGAATAGTATTTTAGAGAGTCTCATGGGGCAATTTTCAGTTTTTCTGTGTATTGGTGATACGGAGAGTGTTGTGTTGGTGCAGATTAGAACCGGGTGCGGAAGCCGAGGTTCACATTGTTGTAAGTGCCGCCGCCAAAACCGATTTCCAGACGGTAGCTCAGGAAGATGGAAGAGCGCTCGTCCAAGCTCAAGGTGACCGTGGGGCCGAATTGCACAACGTCTGCAGGCAACGTGGCCGCCGATACATGCGCCTTGGTGCCCGCCAGAGAAAACCGGGCATTAATATCGGCATCGGTGTCCAGCAGCTCATGGGCATAGGCGACATCCAAAGTGAACTTCCACTTCAGATCCCATTCTTTGCCGACAAACCACGAAAGCCCTGTGCCGATTTTTGCACGCAGCGAGTCATAGCCGAAGCCGTCCACCTTCAAGCGCGAGCCGCTTCCTTTTTCCGTAAAAGCCCCTATGTCGTAGTGGTTATATTCCAAACCGAGATAAGGGTTCAAATGCAGGGTGCTCTGGATCGGGAAAATCGTCCCCGCCGTAGCAAAAACGCCGGCATTCCAGCCATCCGGACTGGCTTTGTTGCTCCCCAGCGCCGTGTTGCGCCGCGCATCATAGGTCGCGTAGCCGAAAGCCGCACCGGAATCCAAAAAGAACCAATCGTTGAAGATATGGCTCCAATACCCGGTGGCACGCACAGCATTCATGCTGATGGAGCCACCGCCGTTGTGCAGGGTGGATTTGCCGTTGGTATATTCCAGAGCGACACCGGCAAGGTTGGTTTTCGAAAACTGGTTGTCCGCGCCAACAGTGCCACCGTAAGTGTTGAAGTTGAATACGGGATCATCCCCGCCTTTGCCGTTTTCTGCAAAATTGCCGGAAGCCGTCACATAAAGTTCCCAATCGCGGTTGTATTCGGAGATGGCGGCGCGGTCGTAACGGCGCTGTTCGAGGTGAGCGTGCAACTGCCCGGAAGCGGCGGAAGCGGCAAAGGCAGGCATAGCCACCAGTGAGCCATAACCCAAGGGCGAAAGGTTGTTGACCACGGTGTTCAGTCCCCTGTCCGGCGTCGTATTCAGCAAATGGCCGATTTGATAGACAGCCAGCAATGCGGGCGGCAATACCTGCCCATCCCCGCTTTTCAACGGCTCCAGTGAGGCAAAATCATCCAGCACATTGAGAAAACCGCCCAGCCCCTTATGTGGATTGTAGCCCGGCACCTTGGCCAGTTTCTGTTGGCCCACGAGAAGCGCAGGGCCATCTTTACCCAACTCTTCATAGGGCGTGCCCACACCCAAACCCGGACCAACCAAGATGTAATAGGCATTTTCAGCGTTCTCGGCGACGGACACATTGAAGCTCGCGCCGATTGCCAAATTGGGAGTGACCGAGGTGCCCGTGGCGTCCACTCGGTTCAAGAACAAATACTTTTCGCCACGCGGCAGCGGTTTGCCTTCAGTAACGACTCTGAGGGTACCGTTTAACGTGGCCGTGCCGACGTATTCGACGACATCATTGGCCGTGCCGTTAATCCCGATCTCCAGCGTGCCACCCTGTTGCAAATCGAAGTTGCCCAATGTGCGCTGGATGCCGATAGCCGCCCCCGGTGCGAGGGTGCCGCCGGAAGCGACCACGAGATTCCCCGCGACGGTGAAATCGCCCCGGAGAGCGCCAGCGGAGACGAGGGTCGCGCCGGTGTATTGCTGCACACCATTTAAGAGCAGTGCGCCGTCACCGATTTTGCGCAAACTGCCTTTGCCCGAAATGGCCGTGTCTGCGGTGGTTACCAGCGTAGCCGGAGCTCCATCGCGCACCGAAATCTCGAGCACGCTGTCCTCTGCCGCCGTGACAAAACGGCGGGCCGGGATTTCTCCGGCGACGACTGTTCTGCCGTCTTCTCTGAAGTAATCGAGCGCATTGCCGCCGGGAGAGATCTCCACCGTCAATGTGCTGGCAGTATCCACAACGAAACTCTCTGCCTTGCGCCCCGGAGGCAATTGCCCGGTGAGCGCGGCGTTCACGAGATGCTTGCCCGTGAAGGCAAGATTGAAGGCGGTGTCGGCACCCGTGTTCCTGTCGAAGTTGGTGATCTTGCCCTCATACCGGACGGGAGTATCGCCCGGATTGTAAATATAGAGCGTTCCGTTGCGGATGATGTTGATTTCGTGGATGTTTTCCACGCCCACTTGGAAGTTGCCGTTGCCGGCGATATTCTCACCGTCAACCGTCACCGTACCCACGCCCTTGTAGTCGGAATCCGTGCCGTCTTTATTGGGATCGCCGAGGAGCAATTTGCCCTTCCCGTCCGGCCCTGTATAATTCAGACGGCCCGGCCCTTTGATAACAAGCCCAGTGGCTCCGGTGCCATCCGGGCGGCTGCCGAAAATATTCCCTGCAAAAACGCCATTCACATTCTGGATAATTTCCAGTGCTTCAACGCCCGCGAGATTCAGGGTCGGGGCATCGGGATGCTGCGCGTTGGCCCCGCCTGCGAGACCACCTACCAACTTGGGGATTGAGGCCCATGTCGTGAAATCCCGGTTGTTGAACTGGAGCGTCACCCCGCCGACCAATTCAGTCGTGCCTGTATAGCCCAGAGGCATGGCATTGATTTCGAGAATGCTCCCTTTCGGCCCGCTGATGGCGAAGTTTCCGTGCTCGCCCGGCGCATAGTCCCGCACTTTCAGAGAGCCGAGCACGATCGGCGTCGCGCTCGTCTGAGTAAAGTTCAACTGGAATGTGGCCCCGTCGCGCACGAGAGCACCCGGCACAGCCCCGACGGTGCGTGTGTCGTCGAGAACGAGCCGTCCTTCCGTCACCAGAAAATCCCCTGAGGGGATGCTGTTGCTCCCGTCCAGCCATACGGTGCCGGGACCCCCTTTGCCGATAGTGCCAGTGCCCGTCACAGGGCGGCTGTAAACCTGCAATTCGCCTTCTTTCGCATAAAAACGCAGTTCGGGAAGCGGTTTCCCGGCATCGCCTTCGATGTGGACCGCAGCCTCGCCCAATGAACCGGGAGAGGCCTGCAAGACGCCTTCGCGCACCCACACCCTGTCGAGGATGTTCGTCTCTCCTTCCGGGCGCCACAGCGTGAGGATGCCCTCGCCCGCTTTGATAAATGTACCTCCACCGACCATAAGGCCGTCAAACCGGCGCGTCTCTCCGGCATTGGCCGCCACATCAAGTGTGAGCGAAGCCCCGTCAACGTGAATGACGGCACCGGCGTCTCCATTCAGGAAGTGGAATAACTGATCGTGCGCGGTCGTCTCGTCTTCACCCTTGAAATACAAATCGGTGCCCGCAGCCATGAACACTTCGCGCGTGTTCTGAAACACATTGTCCGCCGCGAGTCTCACCTCGCTTTGCCGGACTTCTACGTAGCCCGTGAAGTCATCCTGTGCATGGCCGAATGTCAGACTGTATTCGCCTTCTTTGACAAACCGCCCTGAGCCGTAGATGACGCCTTGGGTTTCCCCGTCCTGGCGTGCCAGATTCAACTGGAGAGTGGCCCCTTCCGCGATCTCGAAATTGCTGGCGTATCCGAGATCGCCAGCCGTCCTGCCGGGTATCTTCGGGATGCTGTCGAGGCGCAAAGTGCCTTCCTGCACCGAGGTCATCCCGTAGGACTCACCGTAAGTGCCAAGCGCGCCGGTGCCGTCATCGCGCACGACGACGGTATCCTGCGTGTTGTAAATCCCGGTGCCATCCGTCAAGGTGCCATCGGGCACGGCGATAAAATCGCGGTCATCCAAAAGGACGCCATTGAGCCAGATTTCGCCACCCGCCGGGCGTGCGACGACTGCGCCGTAGAGACTCAGGCGGGGCTGGCCATCCGGTTGCAGGATCTCGCCGGAGGGATACAACTTGGAACCGGCGGCGGCGACCACCGCATCTTTGGGCAACACGTAAAGCGTGCCATCCGCCGTCTTGAGCACGGGGCCTTCCGGCACCTCGACGTCGGCGGGATTGCCAGAAATTTGAATTGTGCCGTCGCCCGACAAAATCGAACCCGCAGGCCGGGCCGAAAGCGCCAAAAGCGATTTGCCCTCCGCCGACAGGTTTTGCGTGACATGCCCGTATTCCAGAGCGCCGGAAAGAATGATCTCGCCGGAGCCGCGTTTCTCGATACCGCCAGTGCTCGGATGCAAGGCATCCCGGGCGCCAACAGCGCCACGGTATTCCGCCGGGGTGCTGCCACTCCAGTCAAACACCAGCGCACCGGAGTTATAGACGCGCACACGGGAAACGGCATCCTGATCCGTCCCGGGCGGCAAGGCGGCTATGTTCGTCACGACGAGACGCCCCTGATCCACTACCGTATCGCCTTTGTAGCTGGTATTGGAGCCGAGAGTGACTTCCCCCGCGCCGGTCTTGTGGACATCGCCAGTGCCTTGCAAGGGGAGGTTAAACGCGTGGTGTTCGAGAGCATTGGCGTTGATCTCAAAGAAATCATCGGCGGCACCTGCTGGCGTATCCACCCAGATTCCCGCAGATGCGCTGAGGCCATCGCCATTGACGCGCAGCACGCCGCCTTCCAGATGCACCTCGCCGGTGTAAGCGGGACTGCGTCCACTGAGCGTAAGACGCTCTTTGCCGATCTTCACCAAATTGCCCGAGCCGACGAGCCGACCCGCGAAATCCAAGGTCCCGGCGTTTTCAATGCCGATCACGGGATTGCGCAAGTAGCCGACGGTAGTGCCCTCTTTCTCATTGGTGGAAATGGCGGGACTGTTTACCGTGCCGGGGTCTTTCAGGTTATAGACGTCGTCCGCATTGGTGTAGGTGGACAGGTAACCAGCGTTGAGCAGGTCCCTTTGTTTCGAGAGCGTGCTTTCGTAAAGCAAGTCGCTGAAGCCTATGGTCAGGGAGTTTTCCCCGATATCCACCGTCGAGTTGGCTTCCCCGAAAAGTGCGCCGAAACGCTGGGGGGCTGTCGCCTGCACCGTGGCACCATTTTTGAGCACAAGCGCAGAAGAGACGCCCGCGGCATTTTCCACCGTGAGCGCCAGTTTGCCCTGTTTTACCACAGTGGCACCGGAATAGTCATTGGCACCGGTCAGGGAAAATGTGCCCTCACCGTCTTTGATGAGTGTGCCAACGCCCGATATGCGCCCGTTAAAAACCGTATTTTCCGCCTGAATCAAGGTCAGCGTGCCTTCGCCCAGCGAGACGCGCCCGTGGCTGTCTCCGGAGAAATTGCGAATGCGCTGGTCGTTGCCGTTGATGCGCAAGGTGGTATCGCGCATGCTTTCCCCGCCTTGCAAGCGGAAGGAGGCGGATTTGGCAAATGCGTCGCCCTGCACCACGCCCAATTGCACAGTCACGCCGTTTTGCGCGACGACATTGCCGTAAAAGTCCGGCTGGTCTTGATAAACATACACGGTGCCCGCGTTGTTCTCGCCGATGCGGATGGGCGTGCCGGAGCCGTTGTTCAAATAGCCCTGAGTGTCAAAAAACAGTTGGGAAACCTCAGGGCCGGATATGCGAGCGTATAAGGTGCCGGCGTTTGTCTGGAGAATGGTCAATACGCCGCTTTTTATGTCCACCGAAGTGTAGCCCAGACCCTGGGCATTGGACATCAAGTGCCCTGCTTCAACGACCAGATTCTGATAGTGCGCCGTCTCTTCGAGGATGAGTGCCAACGTGCC
>JAITXH010000150.1 GCA_031284845.1 Puniceicoccales bacterium
TGCTTTGTTCGGCGGCGGAAGCGAGCGTTTGCTCTTCGAGGCTCAATTTCACACGTTGCGTTTCAAGAACATCAGTGAAATCAGTCAGCCCTGATTGATACTTAAAGTTGGCGATGCGAGCATTGTCGGCGGCGATGTTGGTCGCCTTTTTGAGGGTGTCGAGACGCTCAGCGGCAGAGCGGACGGCGAAAAGCGCGTCTTCGACTTCGCCGAGAGCGTTGAGCACGGCTACTTCATATTCGATGACGGCTTGTTTTTGAATCTCGGTGGAGATGTCTATGTTCTGCGAGATGCGCCAGCCGTTGAAAATGGGCTGGGTCAAGCCGGCGAGGACGCTGCCGACAGTCGCCTCGGGGCTGAAAAGATTACCGGCCTTGAGCGCCTCAATGCCAATCGCACCGGAAAGGTTGATCGTGGGATACCATTCGCGCTCGGTGGACTTGCGGCGGAGCGACGCGGCAATCGCGGCTTTCGAGGCGGCACCGATGTCGGGCCGACGGCTGAGAACCACGGCGGGGACGCCAGGTTTCAGGTCTGCGGCAGGGGCGACGGGAAGCGTGGCGAGTGCCTTGTCAGCATCGGTGGCATTCTCGGGGAGAGTGACGGAAGATTTTGTATCCAGCACGGAATCAAGCGCACCGGGAGTTTTTCCGGCGAGAATGGCGAGGCGGATACGGGCTTGCTCAATCTCATGACGGATGGGCGGAAGCGCGGCGCGGGCTTGCGCAAGGCTGCTCGTGGCTTGTTGCGCCTCGAAGGCGTCCCCGGTGCCGGTCTCTTCGCGCCATTTGGAGATGCGGGCGGTCTCTTCACGGGTGTCAACGTTGCGCCCGATGACACCGAGGCGGGCCTCGGCTTCGCGAAGGAGGACGTAGGTCTCCGCGATTTCAGCGACGAGGGAAATCTGCGCGCCCCGGAAATTCTCCTCGGTCACGGCGATCTCGGCGGTAGCCGCATCCGTGGAGGCACGATACTTGCCGAAGAGGTCTATCTCCCAGGTGGCGGCGAAACCGGCGGTGTAAAGGTCACTCGAAGTCGTCCGATGGGTAACCTTGTGGTCGCGGCGGTAATTCTGGCGCGCATCCAGGTAGCCGTTAATCGTGGGCAACAGGTTGGCACGTTCAAGGCCGCGACGGGCACGGGCCTCAGCGACACGGGAAAGCATGCTCCGCAGATCCGGGCTGCTGTAGAGAGCGGCGGTGACGATTTGTTCAAGCACGGGGTCGTTGAACTGTTTCGCCCAAACAGAGAGCAAAAGGCGGTCTGTACCGGCCTTTGAGGGAAGCTCCCGGTCAAAAAGCGCCCGCTGTTCGTCCGTCGGTTCGGCAAGCGGAACGGCATTGTTCTTCGCCGTGGTTCCGGGGTGGTTACGCCACGAGGGCTGGACTTTCACGCTTCTGCGTAGATCCTCTCGGGTCTCGGAGACGGCGTCATCCTTAGAGCAGGCGGTGATGGAGAGCACTGCGGCTGCAGCCAGCAGGCGCGTAATTGAGGCGGAAAAAGACGAGTTCATGTTCGAATGAGTAGTTTATAGAGAAGGTGTTTAGTCGTGGAGAGAGCTTGGGCAAAAGCATTCCATTGGCAACAGGTTTTTTCACATAATTTTAAACAAAATTTCCGGTCCTTTTTCCGTTTTTACCGGATGTCGCAGAACCTCGAAAAGAGCATAAAAAAACAAAAAGCGCATGTTATAAAATCGCTGACAAAGCACTTTTTGTGAACAACTCCGCGAACAACCTGTGAGCAAGCCGGGGGTAAATTGTGAACAACCAAGTATTCATTTTTCTAATAGTCCTGAAAAGTTTCCTTCTCATCTCGTCCGAAATTTGTTTTTCCTCTGGCCTTTTCATTCCACCTTTTGAATGTAACCGCCCGTTACACGATTTAATCCGCGCTCCAAGTTTCACCGCCATGCCACCTGTCACCGTGCCTTCCACGCCCGCCTCCACCACGTCCACGCATTCCGCTCGTCACGCTCACGCCGCCGTTCCCGCGGCATCTGCCGCTGCACCGCACCCGCCGCGCCCGCAGGCTCACGCCGCCGCTCTCCCGCCCTACGCGCCAGCCGTGCCGCGCCAGCCCGTCGGCGCCAGCTACATCCTCAAGCGCGACGGACGAAAGGAAATTTTCTACATCGAGAAAATTATCAACGCCATCCGCCGCGCCGTCTTCGCCTCGGGCATCTACGACAACTCGCTCCCCGAAATCGCCGGCGCCAACGTCGCCGCCGCCATCCAGGAGCGTTTCCGCGAGGAGGTCCCCTCCGTCGAGCAGATCCAGGATCTCGTCGAAGAGACCCTCGCCGGCATGGGCCGCTTCGAGGTCGCCAAGACCTACATCCTCTACCGGCAGGAGCGCAGCCGCGTGCGCGATTCCAAGTCCCGGCTCATGCAAACCCTCGACGGCATCGTCGCCACCGACGATTCCACCAGCGACCTGCGCCGCGAAAACGCCAACGTGGACGGCAACACCGCCATGGGGGCTATGCTTAAATTCGGTTCCGAAAGCTCGAAGGAATTTTCCCGCACCGTCCTGCTCAACCCCACCCACATGGGCGCTCACGACGCCGGGGACATCCACATCCACGACCTCGATTTTCTCCCCATGGGCACCCTCACTTGCTGCCAGATAGACATCCTCGAACTTTTCGAGAATGGCTTTTCCACCGGCCACGGCAGCATCCGCCCCCCCAACAGCATCAAGACTGCTGCCAACCTCGCCGCCATCGTCCTCCAATCCAATCAAAACGAGCAACACGGCGGTCAAAGCATCCCCAACTTCGACTACGCCATGGCCCCCGCCGTCGCCCGCACCCAGCGCAACGGCTTCCTCACGAACCTCCTCAAGTTCCTCAAATTCGACGGCCAGCTCGTGGACGCCGCCGCGCTCAAGGCCAGTTTCGCTGACTGGGAAGCGCTCTCCCCCGAACACCGCGCCACCTACCCCAAGCCACCGCTCCCGGAGACCGTCCGCTCCCTCGCCGTGGCCCTCCACGCCCACGCCCCCCGGCTCAACGAAGACGCCCTCAACACCATCTTTGAAGTCACCGCCGCAGACACCTTCCGCGACACCCATCAGGCGATGGAAGCGTTCATCCACAACTTAAACACCATGCACTCCCGCGCCGGAGCGCAGGTGCCCTTCACCTCGGTCAACTTCGGCACCGACACCTCCCCCGAAGGCCGCCTCGCCACTGCCGCCATCCTCAAAGCCGTCTGGAACGGCATGGGAAAAGGCGAGACCCCCATCTTCCCCATCACCATTTTCAAGGTCAAAGAAGGTGTAAACTTCAACGAGACCGACCCCAACTACGACCTCTTCAAAGAGGCCATGAAAGTCTCCGCCAAGCGTCTCTTCCCGAACTTCGTCTTCATAGACGCCCCGTTCAACCTCCAATACTACAAGCCCGGCGACTACCGCACCGAGATCGCCACCATGGGTTGCCGCACGCGGACGATTTCCTCCATCTTCCCCGAAAGCAACGGGCGCATCACTTCGCGCGGCAATCTTTCCTTCACCACGATTAACCTGCCCTCCATCGGCATCAAGCACGGCATCGCTCTGGGCACCCGCGCCGCCGCCGATATGACCGGCTTCTATCAGGAGTTGGACGAAAAAATCAATCTCGTCGCCACGCAGCTTCTGGAGCGTTACGAGATTCAGGCCAACAAGACTCCGCGCCACTTCCCCTTCCTCATGGGGCAAGGCATCTGGATGGGCGCAAAAGGGCTGCGCCCGGACACGCCGTTGCGCGAAGTCATCCGGCACGGCACGCTCTCCTTCGGCTTCATCGGTCTCGCCGAGACGCTCACCGCTCTCCTTGGCGAACACCACGGGGCCAGCCCCCGTGCGCAGATGCTCGGTTTCCAAATCGTTTCCCACATGCGCAAACGGGCCGACGAGCTTGCCGAAAAGCACCAACTCAACTTTTCGCTTTTGGCCACGCCCGCCGAGGGGATTGCGGGGCGCTTCACGGCCATAGACAAAAAGCGTTACGGGGTGCTCCCCGGCATCACCGACCGCGACTACTACACGAACTCGTTTCATGTTCCGGTGTATCAGCCCATCGGGGCCTTTGAGAAAATCGAACTGGAGGCACCGTATCACTCGCTTTGCAATGCCGGGCACATCACGTATATTGAGATGGACGGTTCCCCGTTAGACAACTTAGCGGCCTTTGAAGCGGTGATTCGCAAGATGAAGGAAAGCGGCATTGGTTACGGCAGCGTAAACCATCCCGTGGACCGCGACCCGGCGTGCGGCTACACGGGTATCATTCATGATGCCTGCCCCAAGTGCGGGCGGCACGAAAATGACGGCGGGCCGAAGTTTGAGCGGATTCGGCGCATCACGGGTTATTTAGTGGGTGCGATGGATCGTTGGAACAACGCCAAGTTCAGTGAAGAGCGGGATCGTGTGCGCCACAAGATGTAGAGTAGAGCCACAAAAGCGCACAAAAGATCACAAAAGAAAAATGTAAAAGTGAATCTTCTTTTGTGGGTGAAAGGTCTTGGGGTCGTAGGGTCTCGGGGAAAAGTATAATTCCGGGGTGTCGCAGGTCTTAGTTTGACCACGGATTACACGGATAGGAAAAGGATAAAAGGATTTTCGAAATGAACCTCTCAAGAATAAAAGAATAAATTCTTATGAGCCGTCGCGAGTTCAACGGACGATTTCAAGAGGGGAAATCCGTTTTATCCGGTAGAAAAAATCCGTGCAATCCGTGGTTAAAAGAGAACTTATCAACATCATAGTCAAAACGTTGTTCTTTTTTCGGCAATTCTGTAAAAATAATGATACCTTTCCCATCGGACATTATTTCTCTTGTCGCCGTGATTTCCTGGTCGCAAAGAATGAAGAACGTAGTAATTTTTTCATCAAGATATTTCAAAATATCTTTAATACTTCTTTGTTCAGCAGATAAAAGAGTTTGAATAAGATGAATTATGTGAACTCCACGAAGTTTTGAAGAATAGTTTTTCATTTTTGTTGTTCTTGAGGTATTTTCCCTTTCTTGACCAACGCTTCTAACGCTGTTGCCAACGACTCCTCTAAATTGTCACTGATCCCGTCTGCCTCATAAATGATGCCTTTTCGATTATCCTGAACGACCGAGCCAACAGGAATTTTTATCAGAAAATTTTCATTTTTAAGAGCTTGGTTTATTACGATACTTTTTTCGGAAACAATCATCCGATGCTGCACCTTACTTTCGAGTTTCACGCCATCGTTCATGACTATTTCACCCTCCAGGACAATTGGAATCCAGATTCCATTGATAATTTTTGCCTTTTTTACTTCCCACATGATAGTTCTTTCCTCATTGCCCAAGGTTCCATCGGCCCTACTCATGCGTTTAAACACCTCTTTTCGGACAACGTATCCATTCTTATCCAACGTGTATACTGTTCTTTCTCTCGGAGAAATTTTGAATATAATTTTGATACTATGATTCTCTGACTCCATTGTAACATTCTCCGATAGTCCAAGCAAATTGACAAATGGGACTTTGCTCACGGAAGCATAAAAAAAACTGATATATTCATCCGCACCTCCTCCTCCCAAAAATGGACCGCTATCTATCGCACAAAATGGTTTGGTGTCATACGGTAAATTTGCAAAGGGCATGGCAGAGAAAAGGTCAGAATCCAGCTTCCCCCCTGACTTGGGCCATCCCGCAACAAGAGAGATGGAAGTTCCGTCCGAGATTATCTTCTTCGTTGCGGTAACTTTTTTCGTATATTTACTTGAGCTTAGAGAGAAGATGTCTGCATTTTTCCCCTTAAAGTCCCAAACTATTTTCGACTTTTCTTGCGCGGATAAGTTCCCATGGCCAATCTCCTCACATTCATACGAAAGTGATAGATTATCGGGAAGCAAATTATTTGAAATTATCCTTTCCCGAAAAGCACGAAAAGACTCCTTTTCCACCGACCCAAGCGAATCAGCGAAAGAAATCGTGATAGGGAATAATATATAGAAAAACAAGAGCACAAAGGAATCTATCCGAAAGTGATGGAAAAACGTAAACAATGGCATTTTTTTAGTAAATATAATCATTGGAAATTTCTCTTGTTATATGTGTTATTGTCCCGTTGTCGGACAGTTGG
>JAITXH010000165.1 GCA_031284845.1 Puniceicoccales bacterium
GTGCTCCGGTAAATTTTCACAAATTAGCTTGACTTTTGCTGAACGATCGGTCAGTCGTTCGCCTCGATTTATTTAAATTTTAGAGAGGATTCAAATTATGACGGATGATATTCAAGGAAAAATGGGCACAGGTAAGATTACGTTCTTCTGTATTTGTGCCGTTATTGTGCTTGGCACGCTTACCGCCTCTGCCTCGCTGGGGCCAAGCGGATTAGTATTATGGGCAATCGCGGTCATCTTTTTCGTGATTCCCAACATGATGATCACCTCCGAACTGGGCACAACCTACCCGGCGGAAGGCGGCATCTATGACTGGATACGCCGTGCGTTCGGCAAACGCATGTCCACACGCGCCGTTTATCTCTATTGGATTTCCAATGGCATTTGGATGGGCGCCAATTACATCCTGCTCACCGGCCTGATAAGCAGCGGATTCATGGGCGGGAAGATGCCGCTCTGGCTGCAACTCCCGCTCGTCATCGCCCTGATCTGGCTCACGGTCGCCTTCATCTGCTACAAGGTGTCGGTCGGCGTCTGGGCCACGGTCGGCGGTGCTACTTGCAAGATTCTCATCATGAGCACGGTGGGCATCGGCGGCTTTTGGTATGCCAGCAAATACGGCGTCGCCAACGAGTTCACCCTAGAAACACTCACTCCTTCTGCTGACTCCGGAATCGGCTTTTTCTCGGCCATCATCTACAATGTCACCGGGTTTGAGTTGGTCGCCTGCATGGGCAAAGTGCTGAAAGACCCGGCCAAAACCATGCCCAAGGCCATTCTCTTCTCCAGCCTCTCGGTGGTCGCCCTCTATGTCTTCGGCTCTCTGGGCATCCTCATGGCTATCCCCGTCGGGCAAATCAACCTCGTCTCCGGTATCGCCGATGCGGTGTCTCCGATTTTCGGGCAAGGCAGCTTCATCGTCATGCTGATATTGGTGTTGTTCATGCTGACGATCCTCGGCGACCAGATCACCTGGTCCATGGCACCTAGCCGTGCCGCCGCCGAAGCCGCCCGCGGCGGGAGCCTCCCCGCGTTCATCGGCAAATGGCACCCCCGATACCAAAGCCCTTACGGAGCCAATATCGTGCTTGGCTGCATCGGCACCGTCGTCTCCATCATTTATTCGTTTTTTGCCGCGGGTAATGCTGCCGACACCTTCTGGTCGCTCTTTTCGTTTTCCAGCACCTGTATTATTTCAAGCTACCTCTTGTATTATTCCGCTTTTATGAAATTGCGCTTGGCCGACCCCGATACGACACGCCCTTATAAAGTACCCGGCGGGCGTCTGATGGCTTGGGGCTGTACCTTGATCTGCCTCCTTTTTATCAGTATTTGCATCACCCTTTTCATCTTCCCCCAAATTTTATCCGGTAAAGTGAACCTCAACCATAGCGGCCCGATTGTAGTCGGTATGATTTTGATTCTAATCATCGGAGAAATCATCATCCGCCGGTCAGAAAAAAGCTACTTGCTGGCCGGTGGGGACAAACCGCCTGCTTCTTGAGAAACGACACCACTTTGATCGAAAAATGAAGTAAATCAGAGTGAATTCCCGTGGAACAGGCGGATTAGACACAAAAACCCTGAAAAGTGCAGTTGGAAGGAGCGGATAACCCGCCGGGCATACACAGGCCCCGGGAAAGCCGCCTCCGCACTGCTGCACTTTTCAGGTAACATCAAAATCAATAACAATAAGGAGATTATTATCATGGAAAAAAATATTGAGGCCACTACCATTCTTTACAACGGCTACATCTACACCGCCGACGATGGAAACACCATCTATGAAGCGATCGCCATAAAAGACGGCTACATCGCAGCCGTAGGCACAACTGAAGAAATACGGAAAATGGCAGGCAAGGCAACGGAACAAATTGACCTGCAAGGCAAAATGGCCATGCCCGGATTAATTGACAGCCATCTGCATCCGCTCTGGGGCGGGAAATCGCTGATAAACCCCTCTCTTAACTACGAATCGCTCAGCATCAAAGAGACACTCGCCAAGCTCAACGGATTTCTGGAACAAGACCCCGGGAAAAATAATTCTGAAGACGACTGGTTGATCGTCCAATCCTGGTTGCGCGCAGGCGGCACAGACATCACTTGCTTCGACCTCGATACACTCCCGACAAAGCGTCCGATCATGCTATGTTCAAATGATTTTCATTCCATTGCGCTCAACGGACGTGGCCTGCAAATCCTCGGCATAACAAAAGGCTCCACCGACGATGCAGACGGGCTGACCGCGCGTCTGCAAGATGGCACCCCCACGGGCATCGTGCAAGACGCCCCGGCCATGCGCATCTTCGACCGCGTAACCTCCCTAAGCGCCGCCCCGGCCTCAGAAGTGCTGGCGCAGACCCAACGCGCTCTCAATGAACAAGGCGTCACCACCATCATGGACGCCCGCGCCATCGCAGAAGAATTTGATGCCTTCCTCGATATGCGCGAGAAAAACAGACTCACCCTGCGCGTCGCCGCTGCCGTGGAAATCCCCCCCCTGCGCGTCAGCGACTTGTCCAACGTGGAACCGGCCTATCAGGAACTCCTCGCATTCCGCAAAAAATACGCCCCGCACCCCTGGAGTTCACCCGGAGCGGACATCTCCGTTTCGCATGTGAAATTCTTTATTGACGGTATGTTGCCCAATAAGACCGCTTTTGTCTTGGAGCCTTATTTTGAAAATACCGGCAGCGAGGAAAAGCCCGAACTCCGCCAAACGGACTACCGGGCGCGTTCTTACTATACGCAAACACAACTGGATGCCCTGTTTTTAAGCGCGGCACAGCACAACTTCCACCCCCACATGCACATTATCGCCGATGGGGCTGCAGACATCACGCTCAATGCCATAGCCCGCATGCGCACCGCGCATCCTGCCAAAGACATCCGCCCCTCAATGGCGCATAACGACCTCATGAATCCGCAGCAATACAACCGTTTTAAAACGCTCGATACCATCGCCACATTGTCATTCCAATGGTGCGCCATGCCGGAAAGCATGTTGCCACTTTTCTTCAACGTGGTCGGCAAAAAGCGTTTTGACAATGACTTGGAGACGCATGGCAAATTTTTCGATGCCGGCGTCATTGTTGCCTATGGCAGCGATTGGCCGATTGATCCCTTGAACGAATGGTATAATCTCCAATGTGGATTGACCCGGCGCATCAGCAAAAACGATCCGCGTCTGGACAGCGACCGCAACTTGACCGTTCTGGAGGTATTGCGTGCGGCCACGATAAATGCAGCTTACGCGCTTCAAGCAGAACGCTACATAGGCTCTCTGGAGAAAGGCAAGTTCGCCGACATTATCGTATTGGATAGGAATCCCTTCTTTGTGAGTGCAGACAACTTTGCTCAAATAAAAGTTTTGCGCACGATTCTTGGCGGGAAAACAGTCCACTTGAAGAATTGAGAATCTCATAATAATTGATACTCAAAAGGTTCGTGTCATCCGTTGTTAAAAAAGTTCCTTTTAACAACGGATAACGCGGATAATTTAAGACCATTCACGATGAAATTTTTCACGCATGAAAGTGGAAGCGGCGTCTCGCCGCTTTTTTTCAGGGCCTACATGCCGGATAACCCGGACTTGCCCAAGGGCTCAAAAAACGCCACGCCTCTCCCCGCATGCACACCTCCGGCCTCTCCCTTACACAGCTCGCCCACAATACTGCCGCACCCCTGCTCCAAGACGGAGATTTCGCCGTGGACGCCACGGCAGGCAACGGACACGACACCGTGTTCCTCGCAAGTGCTGTAGGCCCGTCCGGACATGTCTGCGCCTTCGATGTCCAACAAGCCGCCCTCGACGCCACCCGCGCCCGATTGGAAAAAGCCGGACTCACCGACCGCGTGACACTCATCGCAGCCGGACACGAGACCATCCCCGCCCACCTGCCACCGGACTGGAAAGGCACGGTGGCAGCAGTGCTCTTCAACCTCGGCTACCTGCCCGGCGGCGACCACAGCATCATCACCCGAAGCAAGACCACCCTGCCCGCACTCCATGCCGCCATCACATGGCTGCGCCCCGGCGGACTCCTCAGCGTGCTGGTCTATCCCGGGCACCCGGGCGGTGCCGATGAAGCACAAGCCGTCCGGCGGGAACTGGAGAACCTGAAAACGCAGGGGAAAACAGAAGCACACGCCTGCCACGGCGACCCCTCCAGTGAGACGCATCCTTGGCTGTTCACCGGAAATAAGCTTTGACCTGACACGAAAAAACCACATCCGCACCCCCGCAAATCCATCATGAAGCTCACCCATCAACCTCGCGTCGCACTTGTCACCGGAGCCGGACGCGGCATCGGCAAAGCCATCGCAGAGCTGCTCGCTGCAGACGGGCACACCGTCCTTTGTATTTCTAAAAACCCGGCCTCCTGCGGAGGAGTCGCCGACGCCATCACTGCAACAGGAGGCAAAGCCAAAGCCTACCCCGTGGACGTCGCCGACGCTGCCGCAGTCGCCCAAGCCAGTGAAGCCATCCTCAAAGAATATGAGACCGTGGACATCCTCGTGAACAACGCAGGCATCACCAAAGACAATCTCATTTTCCGGATGAGCGATGAAGACTGGCAAGATGTCATCTCCACCAATCTCTCCAGTGCCTTCTACTGGATCAAAAGTCTGGTCCGCCCCATGACACGCAAACGCTGGGGGCGCATCGTCAACATCGGCTCCGTCGTCGGGCGCATCGGCAACCCCGGGCAGGCCAACTACGCCGCAGCCAAAGCAGGATTGCACGGCCTCACCATGTCCCTCGCCCGCGAATTTGCCTCCCGCAACATCACCACCAACACCGTCGCCCCCGGATTCATCTCCACAGACATGACCGGAAAACTGAACGACGAACAAAAAAATGCCATAATGAAAGTCGTTCCTCTGCAACGCTTCGGGACGACTACCGATGTCGCCTCACTCGTCAACTTTCTCGTCTCTGAAGAAGCTGGCTACATCACAGGCCAAGTTTTTTCAGTTGACGGCGGAATGGCAATGTGATGTCTGGACGCCCTTCTCTTTTTGAACCCATCAGACACAAGGCAGAATACTCACTCGGCAAACAGTCTTTAGCACCCCAAAAACAAATACAACCAATTAACTAACAAACACTTTCCCATACTATGAGCGAAAAAACAGTAGAACAACGCGTAAAAGAAATCGTCGTAAATCAACTCAACGTAAATGAAGAGCAGGTCACTCCCGCCGCTTCCTTTATGAACGATTTGGGCGCAGACTCCCTCGACACCGTCGAGCTGGTCATGGCGTTCGAAGAAGAGTTCAAAGATGAAATCAAGGGCGAAATCCCCGAAGCTGATGCTGAAAAGCTTCAGACCGTCGGACAAGTCATAGACTACATCAAGGCAAAGTCGGGCAAAGCCTAAGTGCTCTCCCCCGGCTTGTTATTGCAGTCTCCCGCACCCCGTAAAAAAAGGGGGGAAATGCTATCGGCCAATATGCCAGGCACTCCCCCCGGTTAATTTATACTCGATCAGGAATTATTGCGAAAATTCTGAAATACAGGGCACTTCTTCGGTATTTCGCGAAAAGGAAAAAATCTTCTCCACCCAATTTTAATTCACAAAGAGCCGCATGCAAAAAGAAACATCCATCCCACGCATCGTCATAACCGGAATAGGGGTAGTCAGCCCTGTCGGCAATGACACCAACACGTTTTGGAATAACCTGGTGGCCGGCACATCAGGCATCACCGGTATTACCCGGTTTGATACCACCGACATCACCTCGAAGGTCGGCGGCGAAATCAAAGACTTCGACCCGACCCTCTACATGGATCCGAGAGAAGCCAAGCGCAACGACCGCTTTGTGCAGTTCGCCCTCGCAGCCGCCAAGCAGGCATTCGAAGACGCCAACCTCAAAGTCGGCGATGTCCCCCCGGACCGCCTCGGCGTCATCATCGGCTCAGGGATCGGCGGCATCGGCTCCATTGAAGAGCAATCTTTCAATCTGTTTTCCAAAGGCCCACGGCGCGTTTCGCCCTTCATGATTACCCAGATAATCACGAACATGGCCGCGGGCGTCGTCGGCATCGAACTTCAGGCCCGCTCCGTCAATTTCTGCGTCGTCTCGGCCTGTGCCTCCAGCTCGCACTCCCTCGGCGAAAGCCTCCTGCACATGCGCAACGGCAAAGCTGATGTCATGATCGCCGGCGGCTCCGAAGCCTCCGTCATCCGTCTCGGGTATGCCGGCTTTTGCAGCATGAAGGCCATGAGCACCCACTTTAACGACACCCCCGCACGCGCATCACGACCCTTTGACGCCCAACGCGACGGCTTTGTCATGGGCGAAGGCGCCGGCATCCTCGTCCTTGAGACACTGGAGCACGCCAAAGCGCGCAATGCAAAAATCTACGCCGAATTTGTCGGTTACGGTGCCTCCTGTGATGCTTACCACGTCACTGCACCTGACAGCGAAGGGCGTGGGCTCAAGCTGTGTCTGGAGCGTGCTCTCGACGATGCCCAAATCACCCCTGAAAGCGTGGACTACATTAACGCGCACGGCACCTCGACTCCTTACAACGATAAATTTGAGACCCTTGCGATTAAGATGACCTTTGGCGACCACGCCCGCAAGTTGGCGGTCAGTTCGACCAAATCCATGACGGGGCACCTGTTGGGTGCTGCGGGTGGAATTGAAGCGGCGGCGACTGTCTTGGCCATCAAGAACAGCGTCCTTCCTCCGACGATCAATCTGGAAACACCGGACCCGGAATGCGATCTTGATTATGTCCCGAACGTAGCGCGTCCCCGCGAAGTCAATATTGCCTTGAGCAACAGCCTCGGTTTTGGCGGGCATAACGCGGTGTTGGTTTTCAAAAAATTTGCAGAGTGAGAAACTGTCGGGGATAGGGAGAGCCATTGCGCACTCCATAAGAATCGCCTGCCAGCCAATAGCTATCCGCAACGCATTGTTGCTGATAGCGTTGTGCTTTTAAGACTTCCTCGCTATTCGCCGGTTACACCGCTTCGCGGTTCACTGGCGGTTATTCACATTTTCCGCGTTGGGAGATTCAGAAGAAAAAGATCCTGTGCTCCACTCGAAATAGCAAAGAACCTTCTCACGCATCGCGGTGGAAGATGATAAAAAACACCATCCACTATTGGTGAGCATCTGCGACCAAAAAATCCTTCGAGAGTGCCCTCCTCCGTTCTCCAATTGCCCGGAGTTACGGGGTGGGCAAAACGTCGTCTCTTAATTCCTGCAATTCGTGTAATTCGTGGATCGGAAATCCCACCGCGGCAGGCTTAATCCTCTGCCTGCGGCGCGATGGAGATCGTCTGGCCAGACCTTCCGTTCTCAAAAACAAAGGTGCCACTTCCGGAGAAATCGCTGCCGGGGATAAGTTCGCCGTCTTCACCTTGTTCAAAAAAGCCTGTCACCGTATAAGTGCCGCTCGTGGACGAGGTGAACGTGAACAAAATTTCGCCATACTCTACCGGCCCGATAGCTTCATCTGCGCTGTCCAGACGATAAGAGAGTCTGAGCGTCGAGTCTCCCGTTTCGGCGGTGTAGGTCGCACCACCTTTGAGCACTTGCTCATCCTGAAACTCGATCACGTCGTTATAGGTTGTCGCATTTCCTGAGGAATCCTCCAAAAGACCCGACAACACAAAGCGGGATCTATTCCCCGAAAGCACAAGTACTCCGGGATCGCTGATAGACGTGATGTCCGAGCGCAAGTGTCTCACAGTTCCGCCCAATGAAGTCCATGTGCCGAGATCAAGAGTAATTGAGGAAGGGGCAGCCTCCAAGACAACGCCTTTGTTCAAAGAAGAGGGCAAGTTCACGCTGCTACTATCTAGCGAACCTCCGGTAGCGTAGCGTAGGCTTGATCCTGAAGAGCCGGCAACATTCACCCGCACTTCCACGGCTTCGGAACGCACCACGCGCTTGGACGGATTGCTCACTTCGACGTAGTATGTGCCGGAGCTGAACACGCTCACATTCCTGAGCACCAATTTGCTTTCCGTGGCATTGGCAATCGGAATGCCGTTCCTGAACCACTGGTAAGTCAACTTCGCCGTGCCTGAAGCAGAGACGGAGAGTGTGCCCGTGCCACTTTCCGACAAGATCAACCCGACGGGCTGCTTCGTGATGAGGGGCGGCGTGATTACTTTCACGGCAATCGGCCTGCTCGTCGCCTTGCCGACCACTTTGCCGCCGCCGTTGGTCACCGTCACAGAGTATCTGCCGTCTTTGAATATGGGCGCTGTCCGGTAAAAAGGTTCATCGGGAGCATCCGCGATGGGCTTGCCGTTGAATTTCCATGCGTAGTGCAATGTTTCGGTGCCGCTCAGCAAAAAGACCTGCAAGCTGATGCTGTCGCCTGCCACGACATTGACTTCGCTGGCGACGACGGAGCCGATTTGCGGCGGGGTAATCAACTTCACGGTGGCGACTTCGCCAACGACGCTCCCGGCGCTGTTTGTGGCACGCAGGCTGTAAACACCTTCTACCTTGGCCGTATAAGTGCTCTTGTTGGCACCGCGAATATCCACGCCGTTGAAGATCCACTGGTAGGAGACCTTTGCCTTGTTGGAGGCGAGCTTGACGGACAACTTTGCGCCTGAGCCTACCAGAGCAAACACTTCATGTTGCGGCGGCGTGGCAATGGCCGGAGGCAGCACAGCGGATATTTCAGCAGCTTTGCTGGTCGTTGAATTCTGCCCGCTCGTCACCACTACGGAATAGCGGCCCAGATCCGTCTCGGCGACGCTCTGGATGACATAAGCGCGGTCGGTGGCCCCTTCAATGGGCTTGCCGTTGAGCAACCACTGGTAACCGGGCTGCGGATTGGCCGTGGCTTCGACGGAAAGCGTGACGGTGCGCCCAAGCCCGGTCTCGATTTTTTGCGGAGCCTTGGTGATTTTTGGCTTCACGGGCACTTGCACGGTGAGGCCAACTGAGGCGCTGGTCACTTGTCCAAACTGATTTGAAGCCGACACGGAATAACTGCCCGCCTGAGCCTTGCTCGTCTTTGAAATAGTATAGCTGGCCCCATTTGCGCCCTTGATCTGCCTGCCCTTGAAATACCACTGGTAGGACAATGCCTGCTCGCTGACCGCACCCACGGAGAAGGTGACAGGCTCGCCCTGCCAGACGGTCTGCGATTCGGGTTGGCGCGTGAGGAGCGGCGGGCCATCCGGCGCACGCACGGTGAGTTGCACGGTATTTGAGCTGATGGAGCCGGCCACGTTGCCGATGATGACATCGTAGCTGCCCGCATTTTCCGGAAGCACGTAGGGGATTGCGTAGGTGGGATTGGTCGCTCCGGGGATGTTCACCCCGTTGCGCCGCCATTGATAAATGGGATCGGGATTCCCGACTGCGCCAACACTAAAACTCACGGATTGGCCTACGGTGACAGTCCAAGCAACGGGCTGGCGCGTGATCACGGGTGCGTTTTGCAATGTGAGTGAAACGGTGTTTGAGGCGACGCTGCCAGCGCTGTTGCTGACGATGACCCGATAGGAGCCGACATCTGAATCGGAGGGAGAGGTAATCTGGTAGGAAGCATCTGTGGCGAACGGGATGTCCGTGCCGTTGAATTGCCACTGGTAAGTCGGATCGGGCGTGCCGATGGCGGAAATGGCAAAGGTGGCCGGGACACCGGCTGTGCCCGCTATCGGGCGCGGTTGCTGGATGATGACAGGCAGTTGCTCATCCGGGGGTAAAGCGATGATGTAGTTCGCACTCGCCTGCCCGCTGGGGCTGTGCTCGTCGAGAAATGCGCGGGCGGATACGGTCTGCACCACGCCGGGTGCCGGGAATAAGTCAAACGGCCCGGTGTAGAGAGGTGAGTCTTCCGCTACGTTACTTCCGTCGGTGGTGTAGCGGATAGTGGCATCCGGCTCGATGCTGCTGATAGTGACGGTCACAGATCCCAGCGCAAACGATCCGCCTCCGGGGCTGATTGCCGGCGTCTTGGCCGGGGGCAGCTCAGGCACAGGCGTGGAGTTGCTGCCGCCCGAGGTGGTGCCATTGCCCAATTGCCCGTAATCATTGCCGCCAACGCTCTTGGTAGTGCCGTTCACCAGCGTATAGACTGTGTGCGTAGCGCCAGCGGACACGGCGCGGACGTTACTCTCCACAAGGACGGGCACTATTTGGTTTGCCGTGGTCCCGCCGCCGAGTTGTCCGCTTTCGTTGCGACCCATGGCATAGAGTTCGCCCTGTGTGTTGATGAAAAGGCTGTGATAAGAACCGGCTGCAATAGCGACGACACCGTCGGCGATTTTCACCGGAGAAAGATTGCCGGTAAAAGACCCCAGCCCGAGTTGCCCGTAGGTATTCCGGCCCATGCCCCAAAGGGTGCCATCGGCGGTCAAATACAAGGTGTGCTGCTCACCCGCTGAGACGGCGATCACGCTGTCTGCTAAACGGACCGGGAAAAGACGGTGCGAATTAGTGCCATCGCCGAGCTGTCCGTATTCATTGCGGCCAGTGCCCCAGAGGGTGCCATCCGTGGTCACAAAAAAGCTGTTAAACGGCCCGGCGCTTGCGAAGAGGACATCTTGCGCGATAGCAACAGGGTGCTCACGCCGGGTGGTGGTGCCATCGCCGAGTTGCCCGTAATTATTGCGCCCGATAGCCCAAAGGGTGCCGTCTGTGCTCACATATAAACTGTGGAAGCCGCCAGCGGAAAAGGACTGCACATCCGTGGCGACGCGCACAGGGGTCTGCTTGTCGGCAAGTGTCCCGCTGCCGAGCTGGCCGTAATCATTGCGCCCGACGCCCCAGAGTGTGTTGTCTTCTGAGAGAAAAAGCGTGTGGTCGCGCAGACCATCCACGGACTTTACCTGCACACCGGGTTCCAGAAGCACTGGCACGGGAGTGGATGTGCTGTTGGTAGTGCCGGTGCCGAGTTGTCCGTATTGGTTGCTCCCCGTTGCGCGCAAATCGCCAGTGCTCGTGATAAAGAAGCTGTGCGACCCTGCTGCCGAAATGCGCTGCACGGATTGTGCGAGAATGTCGGCGGAAGTAATACTGCCGAAGATCGCCGTGACCTGTTCGCCGGGAAGGTAACCTACGCCAAACGCGCGCACCTTCACTGTGGTCTGCTCCGTGCGCGTGATCTGCCCGGAATAGATGGGAGAGGTCTCTGTGACTTCGCTGCCATCGAGCGTATAGCGCAAGACGGCTCCCGGCGAAGAAACGCGCAGGCGCACGGTAACGGAATTCACGGCGTTTCCGCCAAAAGGAATGATCTCCGGAGTAGCAGCCACCACGGGCGTTATCGTAAACGTAGCCTCAGACTGCCTGCTTTCCTTGTAAGCGGAATGAAATGAGCGGGCCTTGACCGTGGTCGTCTCAGACACGAGAAATGGCCCGGAATAAGCGGGTGACTGCTCGGTCACATCGGAACCATTGGTCGTGTAGCGAATCGTCTCCTCCACATCTCTTGGCGAAGAGAGCGTAACATAGAGCGGGCCGTTGTGCGCGATCTGCAATGGCACTTCGTCGCTTTGATCTCCGCCGGGAGGCGTGATGAGGGGCTTGAGGGCACGCGGGGAAAACGTCACGACGTAGGCATACTCAAGCTGCGGGCTGGGGTCTCTTTGCGCCTGATAAGCACGCAGTTTCAACGTCGTCGTCTTTGTCAGCACAATCGCCCCGGTGACCTGCGGGGAAAACTCGTTGACATCGGTGCCGTCCGTCGTGAAGCGGACGATGGCATCGGGATTGGAAGAGGGAGCCGTCACCAAAATGGTGACAGAATCCGTGTAAGTGCCGCCCGTGCGGTTGGCGATCGGTTTGCCGACAAGTGAGCCGCCATAGCGGAAATGGTAAGTCGCCACCACCGTTTCACTCGGCAAATAGCCTTCGCGGAAGGCGCGCACTTTGAGCGTGTCTGAATACCGCAAGGTAAGCGCTCCGTTGTAGATCTGAGAATCCTCCGTGACGGGAGCACCGCCGAGCGTATAGCGCAAAACGGCGTTCGGCGTGCTCGTCCCTATGATGATCGCCTGCGGCGAAACGAAAGGCACCTCAACGTTGTTGACGATAAAATTGCCTGCGGGAGATATAGCGGGCTTGGCCACATGCGGGCGGGCCGCGTAATACTTGGAGGCCTCCTTGAGGCTCTGGTTCAAAGTCCGCGCGTTGTTCGCAGTAGCATTGCCGGTGGGCGCACCGCGGTAAGACCTGTTCGGGTTGGAAAAACGCATCACACGGGTGGATGTGCCGTAAGCCATGATCGTGCGGTAGGGGCGGCCATCGCTGGTGCCCGTTATCAAGAACCCGTGCGAATCGGAAAAGCGGCCTCCGCTCAACCCGTCGTAGCCCTGCGGCTTTTCTACGATATCCTCCGTGGATAAATCGTGCCCGCATCCGAGGTTATGCCCGATTTGATGCGCGAAGGTATCGGCACTGCGACTCGCCACTGAGGCAGACACGACGGAAAACGCGAGTTCAGGCGCGGGGAAACCGTAACCATCCATCACACTGAAGTGGGAGATACCCGATAATTTTTGAGAGTCCGTCCCCTGCCGGAGCAAGCAAACCAAGTCGGCTTTTACTGCTTCGCGCAAATCGTGCACACCGGGGATTTTGCCGGTGACGACCCTCGCCAAATCCGTCGCATAGCTATCGCTTTCTTCGTAATTGACTTCGACGGCATCTGCAAGGCGGAGGCTTCCCTCGACACCGCTGTTGATAAAGGCTTCGTTGGTGTCATCAATCAGCGAATTGGCCAGTGCCAGCACGCCGTCCGCCCCGCCGTTTCGGGCCTTCACCAGCGGCGTATAGACGAAGAGGACATCCACAGTATTGGTTTCATCTACAGCGGCGGACGCCTGCCAGGGCAAAAAGGACACGGCCACCATGAAGACAAACAAAGCGGCGAAGCCGCGTTTCAGGGAGGGGATGAGAGACGGGATAGTCATTGTAAGAAACATTGAGGATGAGAGAGAAAAGAAAGAGAAAGAAAAGACCTAGAGAAATGGTTAATGCTTAGGCGTTACCGCCACTGTCTGCCTTGCTTTGGAAGCGCATGTTCCGCAGGCGGGCATCTTGGCAGGATCGAGTTGGAAGAGCACACTGCGATTCACGCCATCGGCGCTGCGGATTTCAAAATAACGGTTCAGAGAGGGAATGTGTATCCGGCCTGCGACAGCACCGCGCACGTAACTGAGCACGACATCCCCGCCTTCGGTATCCCCTTTTATTTTGGCGCGAAAAACGCCGGAATCCGCCCCCAGGCGCTTCAACCGCAGATCTGTCAACTGCAGTTGCTCGCCGTCAAACAGCGGAAATGCCATTTCCGCAAAAGGTTTTTCCCCGAATTGCCGTCCGAAATCGGCAAGCGCGGGCGTTATCGTGCGCACCTCTGCGCGTATTTGGTATGGCTCGGCAAGGCCAGCATCGGGCAACGCTACGTCGCTCGCCCTCAAAGACATCGCCGCCTCTGCGCCGGATTCCGCAATTGCGGACAACGCCAACGACGGAAGAGAACTGGACTTCTTTTCTTCCTTTTCAGCAAGACCCCGGGATGCAGTAGCGGACAACTCCCCCCAAAACAAAAAAACGCCTGCGGCGAGCACCAGTGTCAACACGGCAGCAAACGCCATTGGCATTCGCCCTGAAATAGATTGCCGGGAGTTCTCTGGTTTCATTGGTTTTTACGCTGCACCTAATTATCGCGGGCAGGCGATGTCAATCTCGCTGATGTCCCACATCCTTTCGTTTTACATCTGTTTTACGTTTCCGCCCCGGCCTCGCCGCTGCCTGCGGCGCGGAGAAAAACTGGCGCTCGGGGTCTTTCGGCTTGCCCGTGAATTCCAAAGTCACCGGCACCCCGGCAAGCTCAAACGCCGCGTAAAGCCCCGATATGAGAAAGCGCTCGTATTGCGTCTCCACGCGCTCTTTCGAATTGCAAAACAAACGCACGCGCAACGGGCGTTCCCCCACCTGCACCGCGTAGTAACACTTGAGCCGGCGTCCGCTCACCATGCGCGGAGGTTGCCGCTCCATGATGTCGTGGATCACTTTATTCAACTTCCCAGTGGAAAGCGGGGTTGTCATGCGCACATGCACACCGTGCGCAGCAGCCAGCAAATCCCCGATATTCAACTCCTGCGTCGCCGAAGTGAACAGCACAGGAGATTTGGGTAAAAAGAAGAGTTCCCGGTGCAATGCTTTCAGGTATTCCTTGCGAAATCCCGCCTCGTCGTCGTAACCGGCAAGCCCGCTGCCATCCTTCTCAAATTTTTTCAGCGCGAGATCCCATTTGTTCACCACCACGACAAGCCCCGCGCCAGATTCCGCCACTTTGCCCGCAAACTGCTTGTCCATACGCGTCACGCCACCGAGCGCATCAAGCACGAGCAGAACGACGTCCGCCGTCGCCAGTGCCTCATCCGAACGCAGCTCTGAGAAATAATCCAGCACATCGCGCCGCGTCGCAGCACGCCGCCCGGCGGTGTCCACCAATTCAAACGCCCACTGCTCGCCCCCCGGCGCTGTATAATCCAAGTGGACGCGCACAGGGTCGCGGGTCGTGCCTGCCACCTCGCTGACGACCAACCTGTCCGTCTTGAGCAGCTTGTTCCCGATAGAGCTTTTGCCCACATTGGGGCGACCAGCCAGACACAGCCGGATGCGCTTGGGCGGCGAGACGACCTCGCCCGCAGGCACATCGCTTTCCTCGATCGGGCCGAGCGCCGTCTTGATTTTTTCCACTAGAAACGGAATGCCTGTGCCATGTTCAGCGGAGACGAGCACAGCCGGGCCAAGGTTCAATCCGAAAAAATCCGCCTGATTAGCTGCCCGCGCCTCGTTGTCCGCCTTGTTTGCCACCGCAATCACCGTCTTGCCAAACCGGCGCAACTTGTGAGCGATCTCCAAATCCAGCGGCGTGCACCCCTCGTTGACATCCACGACGAGCAAAACTACTTTGGCCGCATTGACGGCAAAGCCCACCTGCTCCTCCACTGCGTCGGCTATGACCTTGGGCGTAAGCGCCGTGTAAAGCCCTATGCCACCGGTATCCATGAGCAGGTAGTTACCGTCGCGCACCTGTTCGGTAATCAAATCGCGAGTGACGCCCGGCATATTGTGGACGATGGAGACACGCCGACCTATGAGGCGGTTGAACAAGCGGCTCTTGCCCACATTGGGGCGTCCGACAATCGCGACACAGCGCGAGATTTCCGTGGAAAACGACATGCGCTCAAGATTCGCAGGATGTCGCCGTGTGTAAATAAAGAAGCGCGGCATTGCAGGAGTCTCAGCTTATTTCGCGGCAGTTATTGCTTATTAGCTAATAATTATTGCCTAGGTGGATGTCCGCCCTTCCCCTTCTTTTTTGCCTCCACGCCCTGCCAGATGCGCGATGCCGACGCCGCCCGCCTTACAGCTTGAAGGTTGCCAATACCTCCGCCCTTGCCCATCCTATCCCTTTTTTAGCGACATACTCATCCCATGAAAAACCATTTTTTTCTTTTTGTCTTCACCGCCGCTTTCTTGCTCTCGGGATGTTCCGTGCTCGATCCAAAAAAAGACCCGGCGGTTTATTACGTGCTCAACACCACGGAAACCCCGCAGCTCCCTCCGGCAGCCAAGCGCCCCGAGCTGGCATTGAGCGTCGCACGCGTGCAACTCCCCGCCTATCTCGACCGCATGGAAGTCGTCTCGCGCCCCGCAGAAAACCGCCTCGAAGCAAGCGGCACCCACCTCTGGATGGAACCGCTCGGCAAAGCATGCACGCGGGTTTTTTCCCAAGATCTCGCCCAACGGCTCGGCACCGGGCGGCTCGCTATCGCTCCCTCTCTCGATATTTACTCCGATGCATTACAGGTGCAGGTGGAAATCATTCGCTTTGACGGCGAACCGGGGGTCGAAGTGAAATTGCGGGCGCGCTGGCGTTTGGCTTGGTTGGCGACGGGCAAGACGCTCTTGACAGGCGAACATGCCTTCGCCGTGCCCCTCACGAGCAAAACAGATTACGAAGATTATGCAGGCGGGATGAGCAAGGCGCTCAATCTGCTCGCAGAAGCCGTCGCACAGGAAATCCGGAAAATCAACCTGCCTGCTTCATAGCCCGCAAAGAAAAGCAGCACACCGTGCGCCCCTTGGTCCCGACACCGGATGCCGGGGAAATCTGAGGTTTTTCTCTCGAACGGCCATGGAAGTTAAATAGCTTTCCCGCGATGCCCTCTCCCGCAGCTATACATTTTCTCGATTGGACTCGTCCGCTTGCTCAGACAGCAAGCGAGTTTCTACTTCGACAAGCGGACGCGGACGGAGTTAGCGCATCCACGTCCGACCTTTCAGCACATGTGGTGATCGTCCCCACACGCGAAGCAGGGCGCCGTCTGCTCGCCGCTCTTACCGCGCAAGCAGACGCCGCAGGCCTCGGCGTGTTGCCGCCGGAAGTGCTCACTCCCGACGCCTGCCTGCGGTGCCTCTCCACGGCGGGCCATGCCGCCACCCGCAGTGCCTCACAACTCGTGCTGGCGGCGCTATTGCAGGAACTGGATGCCGACGATTTCCCTGAACTATTTCCCGAAACACCGCCCGTGCGCGACTGGCCCTGGGCGCTGGAAATCGCCGGTGTGCTACTCCGTGTGCGCGACACCCTTGCAGACGCCCCAGAGTGCGCAGATTTTTCCGCCCTGGCAAAGCATCCCGCCAACACCGTGGAACGGGAGCGCTGGGTAGAGCTGGCCCGTATCGAAGCCGCTTACCGCGAACGCCTGCACGCACACGGTCTGGCCGATGCCAACGACCTGCGCCGCGCCGCCGCCCTATCCGCGCCGCCACCCGCTCAGTGGCGCAAAATCTGGCTGGTAGGCACGCCCGACCCTACGCCCTTGCTCCCGCATGCGCTGGAACGCATGAGTGGCGTAGAAGTAGGCATCCTAGTGGCCGCGCCGGAGGCAACACGCGCCGGTTTCGATGACTGGGGCCGGGTAATACCGGAATTCTGGATGCACCAGCCAGCGCAGTGGGAGAATTTTTTCGCGCAGACTCGGCTCACCGCCACGCCCGATACATTGGGCGACACCCTCGCCGGTCTGGTGCAAGGAGGAAAAGGTGCCGGGAACTGGACGACAATAGGCGTGCTCGATCACGACCTCGCGCCGGTGTCAACCCGGGCCGTAGAACGTGCCGGAGCTGAGGCCCGCAATCCGGAAGGCAAGCCCATGCGCCACCACAAGCTCGGCGTCTTGCTGCACCTGTGGCATGAGTTGCTCTCCGGCGAAGAAGCGCGTGCGGTGCCGGGCCTGTTGCGCCTGCCGTTTTTTATGGTAGCCCTCGTGCCGGGCGCTTCTGGAGATGTCTTGATAAAGGAGTGGGACGCGCTACGCGAAGCACACCTCCCGGACACCCTGCGCAACATGCTTGAATTTGCGGAAAAACGCGCCGCAAGCGGCAGAACGGCCCCCGCATCACTCAAGCAAGCACTGGAGGAAGTGGACGAATGGCGGCAGCGTTTTGAACAAGGCGACTGGGCGGACACCCTACGTGCTCTTTTGGAAAAAGTTTTTGCAGGAAAGGTGTTCCACTCCGGCAACCCATCCGACCGTGAGACGCGTGAAGTGCTCGAAGCCATCCTCGACGAAACAGACACACTGGCCGCGCTCACAAGCACACACCGCCTGATGCCAGCGGAATGGCTCGCCCTGATATTGCGCCGTCTGGAGACCGGGCGCGTGACGGCAGTTTCCGGCGATCGTGCCGTCCCCCTGCTCGGCTGGCTGGAGTTGTTGTGGGAAGACGCGCCGCATCTGATCCTCGCCGGATTAAATGACGGCTATGTGCCAGCCATCATCACAGCAGATCCATTTCTACCGGGAAGTTTTCGTGAAAAGCTCGGCCTGCCATCCAACAATTTCCGCTTGGCCACAGCATTCTACACGCTGCAAAAACTGATCGCCCAGCGCACCAGAGGCTCAGGCAAGCTGGATGTGCTCGTATTACAGACAGACGCACAAGGCAACCCGCTCCGTCCCTCGCCCCTGCTCTTCAGCGCTGCCGGCGCAGAACTCCCCGAGCGTGTGCGCCGACTCTTCGCCGACCCCGCCCTGCCATCGCCGGAACCGGCCTGGCTTGCCGGATGGAAACTCGCACCACCCGTGCCCGGCGACTGGCGGGAAAGCACAGCCCGTCTCCCTGTCACCCGTTTCCGCGATTACCTCGAATGCCCGTTCCGCTTCTTTTTGAGGCAAGTATTGCGCATGAATCCGGGAGACCCGTGGAAGACGGAGCCGGACGCACGCGAATTCGGTTCAGCCATCCACTACGCACTCGAAGCATTTGCCAAAGACGCGCAAATCCGGGAAAGCACCGATGCAAGTGCCATTGCCCGGTTCGCCACAGCGAAACTTGAAGCGTATTTAAAA
>JAITXH010000187.1 GCA_031284845.1 Puniceicoccales bacterium
GGCGGCGATCCACGACGACGGGTGCGCGGCGCGGCGCGGTGTAACGCACTACACCCGGGCGGCATTCGTAACGCGGGCGCACGACGACGACAGGGCGGGGCGCGGGGCGCACTACGATGGGCCTGAGAACAACGTGTGGCCGGACCACTGGACGATACCGGACAATTACCTCGTTGCGATACACCAGCGGCATCGGGCGCACACGACCGCCGATGATGACTACATCCGCACGGTGCGAATACACGCGGTGTCTGGGATAATTAACCAAGACTGCCCTGCGATCCCAATAAAACGGGGAGTCCAGGATAACGGCACCTGTGCCGATTCCCCAAGTAGCTCCGCTCCAAGGGACGTATGTGGTGTAGTTCACCGTCGTATAAGTGTAATTGACGGAGCTTCCGGAAGTGGTGTAAGCGGAAGTGCTGCCTACGCCGAAGTCAGCGGCGCTGGGCACAGCCGCCTGAGCAGTGGGGGGAGGCGGTGCGACTTCCGCAGGGGCGGGTGGGTAATACTCCGGCGCGACTTCAAAAAAGACATCGCTGCCGTCGTATTCCAACAGGCGTGCGTAGGTGACGTTGTGCAGAGGATGCCCCTCGGGGATGCGCTGGAAGTCCGGGGGAAGCGCTACGGCGACTTGCCATGGCCCGGAGGGATTGGTGGAAGAAAACCAAACACCTGCTTCGCAGGCATACCAAGTGTCGTCATCCGTTTTAAAGACAGCGGAAGAACTATTTACGGCGTATCCGAGTTTTGTGCCGGTAATAGGGCTGAGGCGAGGCACACCGCCTTCATAGGCTGGAAGTTGCACCATCTTCGTCCCTTTCCGCGCGACACGAACGGTTTCGACTTCCGGGGCCGGAGCCTGCGCCGGGGCTTGGGCTGGAGCAGGTGCCGGAGCGAGAACTTGTGCCTCAATCCGAATGTCCGCACTGCCAAAGAAGCTAAAGAATGCAATCGTGGCTGCTCCAATGCTGCGATTCGATAACAGGCGTCTGATATTCATGGTATTCGTGGGTTGGATGATTTCTGGTTTCACTGGATATGACACCCGATGGACTGGGAAGTTACAACACAAAAGGAAAGGCGCTGCGGGGGTGTGTATGCGCGTGTGGCAATTCTAATGAAATGCGCAGCTTGCACAGCGGCAGCCCTTCGCGCAAAAAACACAGCACTTTCTTCTCTACCTCACTACTAACACCACCAAAGCCACAAGCCCAAGGAAGAGGACGAGCAAACTCAGGGCACGACGTTCACCCGGCGTGAGGCGAAAGAGCATGACAGGTCAGGTGAAGTTCAGCCCGGAAATCCGTTCGCGGACATAACCCGACAATTCGAGCAAACGCCCCACGGCAGGCGTCGCCGAATAGGCGGCAATGGCGGCCTCGGCTTTATCTACTTCGGCGTAAAATACCGTGAAACATTCCGCAGGGACACCCGCATCCGTCATGAGCGCGGCAAGCCGCACCGGGGTAATTTCACGCTTCACCAATGCCGCTGCCAGCGTGGTGGCCTCGGCAGGGGCGAGCCGTCGCAAATAGAGCAAGGTGGGCAGTGTGAATTTGCCGCTGGCGAGGTCGGTGCCGAGTGTTTTGCCGATGCTGGCCTCGTCACCGGAAAAATCAGAGATATCATCAAAAATCTGATACGCCACCCCGAGATGGCGCCCGTAGAGAGCACAGGCGTCAATGTAACCTGCATCCGGAGAGATAAGCCCGGCACCTAAACGGCAGGAGACCTCAAACAACTCAGCAGTCTTGAGCCGGATAATGCGAAAATACTGCTCCAGAGAAAGGCTGGCATTATCGCGGTCGAAGGTCTGGCAAATCTCGCCGGAACACACCTGCCGCGTGGCGACAGACACGAGGCGGCAGACCTCTGTGGTGGAAAATTCGGAGGCGAGCTTGAGCGCTTGCGCAAAAAGCGCATCGCCAAGCAGCACTGCGGGATGCTGGCCGTATTTTGCAGCGACGGTGAGCGAGTTGTGGCGCAGGGCGGCCTCGTCCAAGATATCGTCGTGGATGAGCGTGGCGAGGTGGACAAGCTCGACGACGGCGGCGGCGCGGACGAGGTCTGCGGAAGGCAAGCCGTCCGTCCAGCCGGCATAGAAGAGCAGGGCCGGGCGCAGGCGTTTGCCGCGGTGGGCGAAAGTGTAGCGGACAAGGTCCCTCACCGCCGGCTCAAACTCATTCACTTGGGCAACCAGAAATTCGTCCAGAAGACGGAGATGCCCGCGCAGCGGTGCAAAAAAGGCTTCGCTGTCACGGACACTGGTGGTTTGGTCGCTGTTGCGTTCTTCCAGCATGAAGGGCGGCAAAGTAGGTAGCACCCGGCGGAAAGCAAGCGTGGAGCGCAACGGCTCGCGGGAGAGTTGCTGGGTATCGAAGAAGTTGGGAGATAGTTATCAGGGAGTGGGGTGCAAAAGTGACACTCCTTTTCTGAGCGTGCCATGCCCGATACCCGTCACCTGAATTTTTGGCCTAGTTTCTTATTTCTTATTTTCCCGGTTTACGGCATCGTAGGCCCCCATGCTCTCCCTTTTCAAAAGAGATCCGCTTAAACCTTTGCGCGAACAGGCAGGGATTTTACTGCACCATGCAAACAAGGTATGGAGCTATCGGCGCGACGTGCTTAACAAAGACGCCACCGGGAGGCTGCTCGCCGCTCACGACAAGCTAGATGCACTCGCGGCCTCAAAAACAGCCACCAGCGAGGATTTGTCCGCCTCGCTTGAAGAATTGGATTCTGTTTTGCGCGAAACCGGCGGCAATATCTACCCCGTGCGCCTTGTCCCGGAGTGGATCGAGTTGATTGTCGTCGCCACCATTATCGCCTGCGGCGTGCGTTCGTTTTTCCTGCAACCATTCAAAATTCCAACCAATTCCATGTATCCTACCTACCACGGGATGACCGCCGAGGTCTTCCCGCTCGATAGCGCAGGGCCGGGCACGGCAGAGCGGATTTGGCGCAAGTTGACTTTGTGGACGGAGCGCATTGAGGTGCATTCACCCGTTGAGGGCAAAGTGTTCATCCCGCTCGACAGCGACGATTCCCCTGCGCGTCTGCCCGACGGCTTGGATGGTGGACTGTTGGGCACAGGGATATTGGCCTCTCCCACCGATACATTCTACCTGATGGTCGGGCTGGAGCACAGGACGGTGCCCGTATCCGTGCCCAAAGAGTTTAATTTCAGCAACGTCGTCCTGCGCACATATTTTCCCGATGAAGCGAAACAAGCCGTGAGCGACTCGGAGCGCTGGTCCCTCGTCTTGCAAAACGCCCGGAAACGCGGCGACTTGCAATTGACCGCAGACGGACGGCGCGTTTTACGCACGGACAAGACGGTGTCCGCCAATGGACGGCTGGCCCACTTCGATGTGCTCACAGGAGACAGGGTGCTCGTGGATCGCATGAGCTACAACTTTGTCCGCCCGTCAGCAGGCGACCCCTTTGTCTTCGCCACGAAAAACATCCCCGAACTGGCGGATCGCTACGGCAGACCGCAAGACCTTTACTACATCAAGCGTCTCGTCGGCACGCCGTCCGACACATTGCAGGTGCGCGCCCCCGTGCTTTACCGCAACGGCAAGCCGATTGCCGGGAAGGCGGCGTTTGATAAAAACAACACCCGCCGAAGCGATTTGGAATACTACGGCTACTTGCCCTTTGTGGGGGATCGCAGAGCCTACCCGCTTTACAACGAATTGACAATTCCCCGGGCGCACTTCTTCGCGATGGGCGACAACTCCAGTAATAGCTATGACAGCCGGGGCTGGGGATTTGTCCCTGAAAAGGAGGTCATCGGACGCGGTTTCTTCATTCTGTATCCTTTTACATCTCGCTGGGGGCGAGCGGAATAAATAAACAAGAATGGTAAAGGCCCGCAGTGCATTCCGAAAAATTTCCTCGCATCCTGGCGGCCTCCCACGCAGATTTCAACATCATGTCATCCTCACCGGACAACATTAACAAAGTGAACCGCATCCTCGTCGTTCAAAATAAAATGGGCATCCACGCACGCCCGGCGGCCATGATTGTGCGCATTGCGAATAAGTTTCCCGATGCGCACTTGGACGTGGCCAAGGACGACGAAGATGTGAATGGTAAAAGCATCATGGGCTTGATGATGCTCGCTGCGGGCAACGGCTCGAAGTTGAAATTTACCGCCGTCGGAGGCAATGCCGTGCGACTGCTCGACGAGTTGGAGGCGCTTTTCGCCCGTAAATTCGACGAGCCTTAACTTAAATGAACCCGAACTCTCCGGCTCCCGGTAAACCCGGGACGCCTCTCTTTACTGCCCCTCCACTCAAACGCGACCCGTATGCTGCGCTCAAATATCCGGGATACCGCCGTTTCGTTTTTTCAACCTTCCTCTTCTCGCTTTTCCGGCAAGGGCTTGTCGTCGCTATCGCATGGCAAGTCTATCAATGGACACACTCCGCTGCTGCGATCGGGTTCATCGGCTTTGTCAACGTCGTCCCGCTGCTCCTCTTTGTATTGCCCGCCGGAGTGCTCGCCGACCGGGTGGACCGACGCAAAATTATCTTTGTCACGATGGGGCTGTCCTTCCTGCTCTCGGTCTTACTCGTGCTCTGCACCCAGTTTCACGACAGTATCCCCGGCGACACCGGCCTGCTCCAAAGCGCCAACAAATTCATCTACGCAGCGGCCCTGTTTTTCACTTCGGAAAAAGAACGTGCGAACATCCATTTCGACAACCTTGCGTTGCCCATCGTCTTCTTCCTGCAATTTCTCCATTCCACGGTGCGCGTCATAGGTAACCCCGCACGCGCCGCCCTCATCCCGCAGCTTGTCCCGCAAAACGTTATCCCCAATGCCTTCATCCTGAATTCCACGGCATTCGAGCTTTCGGCCACCATCGGCCCCCCGGTCGGCGGGCTGATAGCCGGGTTGACGATCCCCTTTGCCGCGTATCAAGTCACCGGATTTTCCATCATTTACGGGCTCGATGCCTTTTTCTCCGCACTCGTGGCACTGGCCTTCATCGGCATCAAGCTCAACCCCGTGGAAGGCGAAGACCGCGCTTCTGCCTCTTCTTCCCCGGCAACAACCGATGTCAGTGCGCCGACATCGCCCGGAGCGTTGGCCGGAGTCTCGTTCATCTGGCAGCACAAGCCCGTGCTTGCCGCTATCACCTTGGACCTCTTCGCCGTGTTACTCGGCGGCGTAGTTGCGCTTTACCCGATTTTTGCCGACACGATTTTGATCACCCAGTTTTTCAGCAGTCCCACGGTAAACGGCCTTTTGCGTGCCTCGCTTCCTTTCGGCGCGTCAGTCATGGCGCTCATTGTTGTCCACCTGCCCCCGTTCAAGCGTCCCGGCATTGTGTTACTCTGGACGGTATTGGGCTTTGGCGCGTCCACGCTCGTATTCGCGCTTTCAAAAAACATCTTCCTTTCGCTCGCAGCGCTTTTTGTAAGCGGCATGTTTGACAACGTGAGCGTAGTCATCCGGCACACATTAGTGCAGATGAGCACGCCCAACTTATTGCGCGGACGGGTCAGTTCGGTGAACCAGTTGTTCATTGGTTCCTCAAACGAGATTTCCGAGTTTCGCGGCGGTATGATGGCGGCACGTTTTGGAGCGCGGGCAGCAGCAGCTATTGGGGCGGTGAGTATTTTGCTGGTAGTAGGCGGCGTGGGTGCATTGTTCCCCAGCCTGCGCAAAGTGCCGCCGCTGCACGAACTCAAACCCGCAGAGGAAAAGTGAGCCTTTCCGACGCCAGCCCGTTAATCAAGGTCCGGGAGCTGTGCGTAGAGCGCGACCGCGCCATTTTGCACCGCATCAACTGGACGATGAATCCCGGCGAGCACTGGGTCATTTTGGGCGCCAATGGCTCTGGAAAAACATCGCTCCTCTCCGTGCTCACCGGCTATCTCGCCGAATCCCGCGGGAGCATCACCATCGCCGGAGCCACGCGGGGTGAAGACGACTGGCGCGAACTGCGCAAGCGCGTCGGCCTCGT
>JAITXH010000206.1 GCA_031284845.1 Puniceicoccales bacterium
CCGTGCCGGAGCGTTCTATGAAGTGGAAAGCAATGGAAGAAATGTCGGCAAGATTCGTCTCGTCGAGGTGGATACCAGCCTTTCCACCGCGGAGATACTCTCCGGGACCACTTTGACGCTCCTCGTCAAGGATGCCATCATCCAGCTCATCCCGGCACAGAGTCAGGTGGCAGATGCACCTCGCCCCGCGCCCACGCCTGCTCCGGTGCCCGTCATCGCCGCTCCTGCGGTACCCGCCCCGGCAGCTCCGGCAGCCGAAGCGGAAATTCCGCCGCCGCAATAATCGCTTTCATTCCTGAGGAATTCCTGCTGTGCGTCTGTGTTTCACATTGTTATTTGCTGCCGCCGCCTGCGTGTTTCTCAGCGGCTGTGAAAGCCCGAGACCGGAGTATTCGCGCCAACCGCACGGTGCGCCGGCCTCATGGGAAAGCGGTTCTCCCGCGATGAGCGGCATGGGAACCACGAACCGGTAAAATTCAAAGGGGCACCGCTGAACAGTGTGTGCCCCTTTTTTTCTTTTCCGCCCATGGCTTCGTCGTTTCGTCCGCACCACTACAGGAGCATGTTTTTTACGGCATGGGGCACCCTCGGTTCCCGTGTGCTGGGGCTGGTGCGGGACCAGTTGATTACGTTTTTTTTCGGTGGCGGCATGGTGGCGTCTGCGTTGCTCTTCGCGTTGCAGATTCCCAATCTTTTCCGTCGGCTTCTCGGCGAAGGTGCGCTTACGGCGGCGGTCGTGCCCGTGATGACGGATGAGCACAAGCGCGCCGGGCGTCCTGCGGCGTTTCGTTTTTTGAATCAGGTGCTCCTCCGCGCCGCGCTTTTCATGGCGGCACTCACACTTGTGGCGGTGCTCGCGGCATGGGGCGTCTCGCAGTTGGGCTTCATCGAAGAGCGTTACCGCCTCTCCGCTTATCTCATTACGCTTTGCATGCCCTACATGCCTCTCGTGTGCCTCGCGGCGATGTTCACGGCGGCGTTGAATGTTCTGGGGCGTTTCGGCGTCACTTCCCTGAGTGCCGTGTGGTTGAATATCTCCATGATTGGTTCGTTATGCGCGGGAGGTTTTTTCTTCGTCGGGGGCGACCTTGTGCAAATCGCGGTGTGGGCGTGTATCGGGGCGATTCTCGGCGGGGTGGCTCAACTCCTTATCCCCGCATGGGCACTTTGGCGCGAGGGCTGGCGTCCGCGCTGGGCACCGGAGCATTCGCCGGCACTCCAGCAGCTACAGGTCGTCTTCCTGCCTGCGCTCGCAGGAGCGGGCATTCAGCAAATCAACTTTTTTGTCTCCCGTTTTCTCGCCCTCAACGTAGATGACCGCTCCCTCACGGTCTATTATCTCGCGAATCGCATCGTCGAGTTGCCCATCGGGTTATTTGCCATCACGGTGGCGACGGTGATTTTCCCCGCGCTCGCCATGCATGCTGCCAGAGGGGAACGTGTGGAGATGGGCGCAAATTTCGCGCACGGGATGCGGCTTATTTTTGCGATCAACATCCCTGCCGCGGCAGGGCTGATCGCGTTGGACGCACCGATCGTCCACCTCCTCTTTGAACACGGAAAATTTACCGCCGCAGATACGCAAGCCACGTTGCCCGTGCTTTGGATTTTCGCGGTGGCGATGCCTTTTTACGGGGCCATTGCGCTCATGGGGCGGGCACTCAATGCCATAAAGGAGACGCAGGTGCAGGCGAAACTCGCCGGGTGGGTCTTTTTACTCAACATCGTGCTTTCGCCCCTGTTGGCGTGGTTTTATCAGGCACCCGGGCTGGCTGTCGCCAACCTCGTCGCTGCGGTGTTCCAGTGTGCCCGGCTCTACAGTTTGTTGAAAAAAAACGGGGTGGAATTTGTTCAAGAGCCGTTGTTGAAGCCGCTCGTGCAGTGTTTGGGGGTCTCGCTCCTCATGGGCGTTTTTGCGTGGGGCGCGTGGCGTTTCTGCGGCACTCCGGCGGCGGTATGGTTGGCGGAGCACGGCACCGGGAAGTTTGGCGAAGGGCTGGTGTTGGGGGGGATTATCGTGTTTGCTGCGTTGTTGTGTTTCGCGCTTCTGGCGTTGTTGCGTTACCCGGAGTATGCCTTCCTGCGTGAAAAAATTCTTCGCCGAAAGTGAATTGGGCCGTGGGCAGTCCGGGGCGAACGAGCGAAAAGCCACAAGCCGCAGACAGCCAAAAGATAGACAAGCGCAGCCAAATTCTCATGACATCTGCGGCAATAGCCATGCACACACTCTTCATTCCTTCTGATTACGAAGCGGTTGATTTCCTGCGCACTCTGGAGCGTCGGGAAAAGAAACGCATCAACGGAGTCCCCGTCACTACGGGCTTCCTCGCGGGTGTCCCTGTGCGAGTGGCGGTTTGCGGGATGGGGCAGCCGCACAGTGCCCGGCGCATTCGTATCGTGCTGGAGTCGCTGCGCTCCTCGCGCGAGGCGGAGCCGGTTTGTCTCATTGGTTTCGGGGGCGGGCTGGATCCTTCGTTAAAGCGTTACGATATCGTCTGGTTGTCCAGGAGCGACGTGCCCGCAGTGGTCGGGGCGGTGTCGGCGGCGACGGCGGATTTCCCGGAAGGGGCGGTGCGGCGCATAGACCACGTTTACACGTCGGAAGTCGTGTTGGACACGGAGGAGAAAAAACGGGCGGCATTTGAGACCACGGGCGCGTCCATCGTGGATATGGAGACGGGGCCGTTTTTGGAGCTATTGCAGGAGTATGGCCGGGAGGGCGCGGTTTTGCGTGTCATCAGTGACGATGTTTCCGAGGAGTTTCCGGCGGATTTGATTGGAAACAGCTACGATTTCGCACGCGGGAAGAATACCCCCTTCCGGCTGTGTTGGCGGCTGTTGAGGCATCCGGGCGATCTATTTCGTTTACGGCGTTTTTTAGCGCCCTTGCCGGAGGCGCGGCGTCGCCTTTTGGCGTTTGTGTCGAAGGTCTGCCAAG
>JAITXH010000095.1 GCA_031284845.1 Puniceicoccales bacterium
AAACCGAGAAACTTCCAGCGCGTGAGCGCCTCGGGCGCGGTGAACTCGATGCGCACAGAGCCGTCGGCATCGGCGACGAGCGCAGGGAAAAAGAACACGGTCTCCTGCAAGCTGCGGCGAGCGGAAACAGCGTTGAGGTCTCCGGCAACATCGGTGGAGGGAGGCACGGCAGGTTCGCGGATGGTGTCGGCAGAGGGATCAAGCACGGCGGCAGCAGCGGATTCGGCACGATTTAGCAACGGGTTTTTCCGTTGGTTGGTGAGTTCTGGCGAGGGGATGAGCTGCCCGCCTGCGGATCCACTCCTGGTTCCGGGACCGATGAAAAGGCGGGACCGATGAGAGAATGCCCACGGGGGTTGCCCGCCTCGATAACTTTCTTTTTCGTCCGAAAATTGAATGCTGCGACTGCGCTCGCCTCTGTAAATGAAGTCTTCCAGCGAATCGTAACTTTTTCTGATTTTGTCTTTGCTATTGGTGAAGTAGAGATCGTTGGGAAAACACCAGTTTTCGATAGAAAAGAGACTGGATAGATTTTTCCATATGAAGCCGTCGCGGTGTTCGGACAATTCAGGCATGTGCTGATTCCGAGGCCGCCAGTTCTTTATCAGCGTATCGAGAGAGGCGTCGTAGAGGGCTGCGGCGAACTCGACGGGGAAACCGGGATTCTCCCCGCGAATGCGCAGTGCCCATTTCTCCTGTCCACCGGGGACAAGCCGGGAATTGAAGCGCTCCCATGCGAACGAAATGTTTCCATCAAAAAACGGCACCTCGATGCTTCTGCTTTCGGAGTAGAGCCGGTTGTCGCGCACTTGCAGGATATTCACGAGGAAGCCGCCGCGCAGGCTCTCTGTGATGGGGAATGTGATTTGCTGGCGGGTATGCCCGACAGTAGTCCAAAAACTTTGAACCACTTTGCCACGCCGCTCAATGCTCACGAAGGCGCGGGCCGTATCGCAACCGCTGTCCCATAAGGCGCGGAAAGTTTCGCCCACGCGGAGTTCGCTTTTCTCGACGGCGAAAATGAACGGCAGGCGGACAACGGTTTTTGCGGAACGCGGGTCGCGGACGATAATTTGCGCGGTGGCAGAAAGCGCTTCTCCAAAGGCATCGCGTGTGGCGAACTCGGCGCGGTAAATCCCGGCGGGAAGCGCGGTGGCAGTGGTGAGAGTCGCGGAGCCGTTGGCGTCGGTTTCGATGTCTTGCGAGAGGACGGCTTCCGCAGTGGGCCAGTTCGCAGGGTCGGCAGGGTCGGCTTCCGTCGGGACGTAGTTAGCCTTATAGCGGAAAGACCCGAAGTCAAAGTCTTCCCTGAGGTCTTTTTCCAAAGGCAGGCGCGGACGGAGCGTCTTTTCCGGCTGCTTAAGCGCGTGGAGGGTGAGTTTTCCAGTGACTCTTTGCGGAGTGCCGATAGGCAGTGCGGTGGAGATTTTCAAGGTGACGGGATGCTCGACGCTTTGCCATTCTTCGACGGAGAATTGCGCTGTGAGCGCGACGGGAGGGATTTCGAACCTAAGCGTGGCGTCGCGACTCTCACCCGTGGCATCGGTAATTTTGACACTGACGACGTATTGGACTTGTGCGGCATGGGTGGGGAACGTGATGAAGAACGCGCCCGTGGCATCGGTAGTGATACTTTGCATTTCGGAGGTTTTTGTGTTTCCACGCAAATACGCGTTATTAGTCCAATAGCGCACCTGCGCGCCGACAAGCGGTTCGCCGTTATAGGCGGTGGCGACGCCAGTGAGAGTAACGGGCGCACCGGGGCGCAGGGGAATTTGCGGGGGTTTGAGCGCGACTTCAAATTTCGGGCGTTTGTATTCTTCGACTTGGACGGAATGTTCCGCGTAGAAGTTCTTGCCGCCAATTTTTATGGAACCTAGCAGCCTATATGAGCCAGTCCACTCGCCGGAAGGGAGGGTAAAGGTGCCGTGGATGGAACCATGCTCGTTGGTGATGAGCTGGAGTGTGGCGATTGCCGCGTAGTCGGATCCACAGAGTTTGACCGTGATGGTTTCCCCGGCACCGACGGTTTGAAACTTCCCGTCGTCGTGTTTCGCGGTGAAGACGATGCCCTTGAAGTGGATGGTTTGCCCGGGGCGGTAGATGGCACGGTCAGTGAGGAAGTGCATGCTCAGGCCATTTTGGTAGTGGTCCCGCCTTGGTTCTCTGTAGCGGCCGACTTGTATATCGGTAGCGATTCGGTGTCCGTCCGGCGAACGGGCGATAAGCCGGTTGTCTGATTTTTCGAGGATGTAGGCACCCGAGGCATCAGTTTGCGCATGGACAATTTTATTCTCTCCATACGCATAGCGCCCCGTGACGGTGGCACCGGGGAGCGGATCTCCGGTGATGGCGTTCAGGACGAAGCCCCGGACGCCATTGCCGTGCAGCTCGGCGAGCAGCGCAATATCACTCACCCAGACGAAGTGGGTAAAGAGAGTGTTAAGCGGTGCGTCTTCCGAAGATTTTACTTCGTAGGCGAAGTTTTCGTCCACGCTCGCGATGATGCAATAATAGCCCGGCGCGAGACCTTCGGGCGCTGGGAAACGATACACACGCGGGCCGTAGTCGGCAGCAGGAAGCGGAATTTGCCATGTCTTCACAGGAGTTCTTTTCAGGAGTTCGGCGACCTTTTCATCTGGAAGGTCATCGAAAAGGAAAAAGCTAATATCCTTGTCCTTCATCTCCTTCTCAAAGTCGGCTGGGATAGCACGGATATAAAGTTTTGTGGCGCGGCGGTAGGTAAGTTCGAGTTCGGGACGCAAGGCATTCCAGATTTTTTCAGTGTTCAGTGAGATTAGTTCCGGCGCTTCGAGCCGCACAACAATGGCGTGGCAACGCTTGCCACCGGGGCTGTCGGGGTGGAGCGTAGCACCGACGCGGGCAAGCTCGATTGCAGTGCGAACGCTTTCGGGGTTTCTGTAGTTACCGAGTAACAGAGCCAACTCGGCACAGGCATCGCTGGCGACGGCGCAGTTTTCCCAACGCTTGATGAAGGTGCGCAAGGCTGCTTCTGTGCGGGCCTTGGCTTCGGGAGAATCGCCGATGAGACGGTTGCCGCAAAGAAGGCGGTTCAAATCGGCGTCAGCGAGGGCGTCCGGCGTGGCGTCGTTTTGATGAAAACGGAGAACATCTTGAAAGAGACGGATGGCATAAAGCGTCTCGGAATCGGCGTCGGCTGCCTTGGGTTGCCAT
>JAITXH010000097.1 GCA_031284845.1 Puniceicoccales bacterium
TTAGATGGAAAATGGGGTTACGTAGACGAAACAGGAAATGAAGTCATTCCGCCTAAATATGACTTAGTAAGTCTTTTGTTCGATGAGTTAGCACTGGTCGTGTTAGATCAAAAATGGGGTTACATAGACAAAGCGGGAAACGAAGTCATTCCGCTTAAATATGACGATACCAATTTGTTCCGAGACGGTTTGGCAGCGGTAAAATTAGATAAGAAATGGGGTTACACAGACAAAACAGGAGACGAAGTCATTCCGCCCAAATATGACGTTGCCTATTCTTTAAAAGACGGTTTGGCAATGGTAAAATTAGATGGGAAATATGGTTACATAGACAGAGCGGGAAATGAAGTCATTCCGCCCAAATATGACGTTGCCTTTCCTTTTGAAGACGGTTTGGCAACGGTAAAATTGGATGGAACAAAGTTTAAGATCAATAAATCCGGTGAACGAGTTTTTTAAATCGTAGCACACGTTCAACAGCATCTATTATCCACAACCTCGTTTGAGTTGGAAAGCTGCCTTTCAGAAAGGCCAATGGCCCGACATCATATACAAGAATTTTCAGAACTGGAAGCCCGCGTTCCCAGTTGGAGAGCTTGGTCTAGTTGAGTGTGTAGAATTTTTTCTGCCATCCCTTTATATCCGTGCCATCCGTGGTTAAAAATAAGTTGGAGACAAACACGCAGGCTAGGGAAGCGACATGATTATTTTTTCATCATTTTTGGCATCCGTTTTGTTGCCGGTTTTCAAATAAAGCTCGCGGCGCAAGATGAGGATGCGCTTGCCCAAAAACAAGGAGATGGCTTGGGTGCCCAATATCGCTCCGCAGTCGGCGATGGCCTTCTCGTTCTGACCGAGAGCGGCATAGGCAAAGGCACGTTCCTCAAGCGCAACGAGGCGGACTTCGGGATGGGTGCCGGGTGTGCCTATTGTGCGGCTGAAAGATTCGACGGCACTGGCTTGGTCGCCCAGTTCCCGTTGAAATATGCCAAGCCTGTTAAAGGACGATGCGAGCAAATCGGTGCCGGCATCTTCTACACGGGTGGCGGCCTGATAATCCGAGAGCGCCTTTTGCTTGTCTCCCATTCTCTTGTAAAGAAGACCGCGTGCCAGCCATGCCACCACTTTATCTTTGGCGGCGGCGTTGGGGATGGCCGTGAGGGCGGTGTATTCTGCTATGGCTTTGTGCTTTTCATTGATGTCTTCATAGTGGCGTGCCAGGTTGAGATAGGCGGCGGAGCGAACTCGGGGCGATGTGGCACGCATCCCTGTTATGGCGGTATAGTCGCGAAACGCCAATGTCCATTTGTTGGTGGCGCGGTAGTGCTCGGCGCGCAACAGCAGTGCCTCGGCTTTCATCGGGTGTTCGAATAAAGCGACGTCAATCGCGGCGGAGAGATCGGCTAGCATCATTTCCGGTTTTCCGTCGCTGGAGTAATGTTTGGCACGTTCAACGAGCACGCTTGCCCTTTGATTCGTGCTGATGCCGGGCAGGTTGAGATATTCAGTGAAATCGGCGATGCAGCCGGCTTTGTCGTAGGTATGTGCGCGGATTAGGGCGCGTTGGTAAAGCGAGTTGGCCTTTTGTTCCTGTGTGGCTTTCGGGGAATCTATGATGGAGGTTAAGCGGGCAGTGGCTTCGCCGTATTTCGTCTGGTCCATTAAGACGATGGCTTCCTTGTAGGTCTTTCCCAGAGTGTCGTTTTGTGTATCGTTGGTGCCGTTAAAATAAGACAAGACGCCGAGGATGAGTAAAACGGGCAGGAAGGTCAGAAATTTACGCACCCAAAACCATGAGCGTGAGACGGAATAGACGAGTGCTTTATCGGCGGTGGCGCGTTGGTGCTCGCCCAGATGTTCGAGGACTTCGGCGCGGGCGAACAGGACGTTGACTTTAAGCTGTGGCGGCGCGTCGGGGATGGCGATGGCGGCGGAGAAATCGAGCAGCGCTTTGCGCAGCAGGAGGTCTTTCGCGTAAAGGACGCCGCGGTTGAACAAGGAGACGGCTTTGCCCTCCGGGGAGATTTCGGCGGTCTCGATGATTTTTGTGAGGTCTTCGATGGCGGCCTGAGTGTCGCCGCGCTCTATGTGGAGCGATTGGCGGCTGTCGCAGACAAAAGCTTTGTGCAGCGGGGTGGCGTCGGGGGATTCGAGGAGTGCGGCGAAGTCGCGCAAGGCGGAGTCATGGTTTCCGGCGGATCGGTGGAGGATGGCGCGGTTGTGGAGCGCGGTGATGCGCTGGGCGGCGGTGGTGCCGGAAAGCTCGAGGATAGCGGTGCAATCGGCGATAGCGTCGGTATAGGAACGGATGCGCTCATGGAGCATGCAGCGGTCTGTGAGTATGATGGCGCGGGTCTCCGGGTCGGTCTCGCCGGATTGGAGGGCGGCGGTGCAATCGGCAATGGCTTGCCTGAATTCCCCGGTTTGGAAGCGCAGGGTGGCGCGGGTGCGCAGGGCCTGAGTGCGTATGGCTGGCGGAGTGTCGGGGGTATTGATGAGGCGCGTGAGCAGGGCGGATGCGGGCTTGACGTGCCCGATAGCGGCGCGGAAGAGGGCGGTATCGAGCTGCGCCTGCGGGTCTGCGGGGACGGAGGAGGGCGCGAGCTTCGTCTTGAGGAAGGCGGCGAAGAGGCGGAATGATGTAAGCATGGGCGGACGGAAAAAATGCGACAGCGGCACAGAGAACAAAGGCCGCTTGTCGCATTGTGGCGGGTGGCGGGTGCGTCAATGCGCGTCGTTTGCGCCTGCGCACACAGAGCAGCCTGAGAGGCCCTCGGCGGCGATTTGCTGGAAGAAATCGTTTCCTTTGTCGTCCACGAGGATGAAGGCCGGGAAGTCCACGACTTCAATTTTCCAAATGGCTTCCATGCCCAGCTCGGGATATTCCAAAAGCTCGACCTTTTTGATGTTTTCCTTTGCCAAAATCGCAGCAGGGCCGCCAATCGAGCCAAGGTAAAAACCGCCGTGCTTTTTGCAGGCATCCGTCACTTGTTGGCCGCGGTTGCCCTTGGCAATCATCACCAGAGAACCGCCGTTCTCCTGGAGCAAGTCCACGTAGGAGTCCATGCGCCCGGCAGTCGTTGGGCCGAAGGAACCGGAGGCGTAGCCGACAGGCGTTTTCGCCGGGCCGGCATAATAGACGGGGTGCTGTTTGATGTAGTCAGGCAAGCCCAGTCCGGCATCAATGCGCTCTTTGAGTTTGGCGTGGGCGATGTCGCGTGCGACGACGATGGTGCCGTTGAGCGAGAGGCGCGTCTTCACGGGATGTTTGGAGAGTTCTGCCAGAATCTCCGGCATGGGCCGGTTTAGATCAATGGAGACGAAATTTGCGTGGCCGCCATGGTTGCCTTGAGCGGGGGCGGAGCCGGCTTTGGGCGCACGGTATCTCTCCGGGATAAAGCGGGTGGGGTCGGTTTCGAGCTTTTCGATAAAAATGCCTTCAGCGGTAATCTTTGCCTTGCAGTTGCGGTCTGCGGAACAGGATACGCCCATGCCAACGGGACATGAGGCACCGTGGCGCGGGAGGCGGACGACGCGGGCGTCGAGGGCAAACCATTTGCCGCCGAA
>JAITXH010000174.1 GCA_031284845.1 Puniceicoccales bacterium
GCTTGGTAATAGTGCGTGCCCCAGTCGAAGCCGAGCCAGCGGATGTCGTCTTTGATAGAGTCCACGTATTCGACGTCTTCTTTGGCGGGGTTGGTGTCGTCCATGCGCAGGTGGCATTCGCCGTTGTATTCGAGGGCGAGGCCGAAGTTGAGGCAGATGGACTTGGCGTGGCCGATGTGAAGATAGCCGTTAGGCTCCGGCGGGAAGCGCGTAGCGATGGCGGTGTGTTTGCCGGTCGCTAGGTCGTCGTTGACGATTTGCCGGATGAAGTGCTGGTGGAGTGCGGGCGGCGGTGTAGCACCGGACGCGGTGGCGTCGGCAGAAGGATGTGAGGGAGAGGAAGCGTTGATGTCGTTGGCCATGGCGCGAGTGGAAAAGCGCAGGAAACTGGACGCAAAAACGCCGGGCGACAAGTGGAGAAAAAAACGAGTCATTTCGCGATGAAGAAAACTTAACGTAACGATTAGAGCATCTTCTGTTGTTATTTAGTAAAGATAACAACTTGAGTTTTTCTAAAAGACCTCTGATTCTTCGGGCCAGTTTTTTCGGAACTTCTAACCAACACACAACTCCACACTATGAATATTCACATCGTCCTGGCATTCCTCGACTCTGAACAGGGGCCGCTCGCTTACTTTAAGAAAGGTGGGCCGATCATGTGGCCTATCTTGCTCGTCTCGTTCATTGCGCTCTCGGTGGTCATTGAGCGCCTCTTGTTCCTCGTCCGCGAGCGCTCTTCCCGCGATCAGAAAATCGCTGGTCTTATTTACGAGCGTGTGGAAAACCGCGATGTCGAAGGTGCGATCCGCATCGGTTCGACGAGCAAGGACTATATCGCCCGCATTCTCATCTACGCGCTCACGCATCGCGAAGTCTCGATTGACGACGCCTTCGCGCAGGCATCCAGCCGCGAGCTTACGCGCTACCAGCAGGGGCTTGCCATTCTCGACACTTGCATCACCGCCTCGCCGCTCCTCGGGTTGCTTGGCACCGTCACGGGTATGATCGGCACCTTCAACTCGCTCAATTCTGCCGACCTCGCCGCCAGCGCCGGCAATATCACAGGGGGTGTCGGCGAAGCACTCATCGCCACTACTTGCGGTCTTGCCATCGCCATCGTCGCCCTCTTCCCCTTCAACGTGCTCAACACCCGCGTCGAGCAAGCCCGCCGCGACATCGCCAACGCCGCCAATGCGCTCACGCTTGTCAGCGAAAAAGCCGGTGGCCTGTTTAATACCGCTGTAGCCGGTTCCGGTGATGGCATCTGAGGCGATCTTCGCACTGCCGCCGCGCATCGTCTATCGCACATATCAAAAAAATCGAAGCCATGTCGTCTCACGCACCCGGCAAAACTAAAAAAACTTCCTCCGGCGAACACACCGGAAAGCGTGCGCGCATTGAGATTATTCCGCTCATAGACGTCATCTTCTTTCTGCTCGCCACCTTTGTTTTGTTCACCCTCGCGTTGAACAAGTCCGGCGGTCTCAGTGTGCGCCTCCCGGCGGCGGAGACCAGTCAGGCGCGAGACGGCAAGAATGCTGTCACCATCTCAATCACAGCCGAAGGCACCCTCGCATGGGACAAGACGCCCGTCCCTCTGGAAGAATTCATTGCCCGGCTCAAGGCATGGAGACAAGTCGAGCCGGACCCGCGTGTGCTCATCAACGGCGATGAAAAGGCCCTCTTCCAACAGGTGCGCTATGTCGTAGATGAAGTGCGCAAGGCGGGCATCACCAAAATCCATATTGAAACCCGTCTGCGTGCAGATTGACGGGCAATCCATTCCACCAGAAAACTCAATTCCAATGGCATCCCCTTCGCACAACACCACCGGCACTAAAAAAGCGCGTATCGAGATCATCCCGCTCATAGACGTCATTTTTTTCCTCCTCGCCACCTTCGTCCTGTTTACGCTCTCGCTGAACAAAATCCAGTCCATCCCCCTGGATTTGCCCCAAGCGGCACCCAACGCCGCCGCCACGAAAAACGATGACGATGTCATTGTCCTGCAACTTTCCGACGCCGAATCCGCTTATTGGAACAAGGAGTTGATTTCCTTCAATGAAATCCGCCCCCGCCTCCTCAACTACAAAGCCACCGTCGCCACTCCCCGCGTGCTCGTCACCGGAGACGATCGCGCCACTTACGGCATCACCATCAGAGCCTTAGACCAAGTGCGCAAGGCCGGTATTTCCGAAGTCTCCATCGAAACCACTTGGCGTGCTTCCGGGCGTTGACGGCAAAGCCGCTCCGCACCACTTCACCGATTTTCCAACGACTATGAAACTTGACCAGCTCACCGGCATTATCCTCGCCGCGCTCATCCACGCAGGAGTCGCATTTAGCCAGCAAATCTTCCCCGAGCTTGCCGCGCCGCCCAAGGCCCAGACCGTCGAAGAGATCCCCACGATCGCCCTCAAGCCATTGCCTCAAGTGGAACCGGACCCGCTGCCGCCAGATGAGAACATCACCCCACTGGAAACCAATGAGGCCCCCCAGCCTGCAGACATCGCCCCGCCCGCGCAGCCCGACGTCCCGGCCCCGGTCATCACCAATCCCGCCTTTGTGCAACAACTGCAGCCTCCGCCTCCCGACCTCTCCGCCGCATCCGCCGCCATCACCCTCCCCAAGGCTAACTTCGCCGCCCAGAGTTCCTCCGCTCTCAAAAATCTCATTAACTTCAAAGACCTCGACCAGAAACCCGTCCCCACCTTTCAGGCCCGTCCGGCCTATCCCTATGAAATGCGCCGCGCCCACGTGAACGGCAAAGTGCTTGTCGGCTTCATCGTTGATGTCGAAGGCAATGTGCGCGACCCCTACATCATCAACTCTACTAATCCCGCCTTTGATGCCGAAGCGCTCCGCGCCGCCTCCCGCTGGAAATTCCGCCCCGGCAAGAAAAACGGACAGGTCGTTAACACCCGCAATGTCCAGCTTCCCTTTGTGTTCAACCTTTCAGACAACTCCTGACCTCATGCGCGCACCTCTACTCAAAAGCCGCCGTGTCGGCACTCTCCTCGCTGTTCTCCTTGCATGCTCGGCGATCGCTTTCTTCCCTGCCACCGGCTCCGCCGCCGAGCCTACCCACAAGGCGCAAATCTCCGAACGCACCGCCGCGAAACTCGAACCCCTCAAAAAGCTCCTCGATGCCAACGACTATCCCAATCTCCTCGTCCTTCTAGACGAGATACTCGCCACCGCCGAACCCGATTCCTTTGACCGCGCCCTCTTTTCCCAAATACGCGGCCAAGTGCTCCTCAATCTCAAACGGTATACTGACGCGATAGCCCCGCTCGAAACTGCGCGGAGACTCGGCGAAACGTATTCCTACCTGGATACCGAAACCATTCGCAACATCCTGCACTTGCTCAGCCAGCTCTACTACCAGGAAGCCTTCGACACCAAAGATCTTGGTGCCCGCCACAACTACTATGTCCTCGCTTACGAGCGCATCCAACGCTGGATACAGCTCACACCGCGTGTCTCCGCCGACATTTACCTATACGCGGCAACCCTTCTCTATGGCGATGCCACTATAGTCCCGGACAAGCCCGACCCCGCCAAGCTTCGGGTCGCTCTCACCGCCGCCGAGCAAAGCCTCCTCGCCCGCAACCGGCCCGACGACCAGACGCTCTTACTTTACGTCTCTATCCACCAACTCCTTGGCCAACACGTCGAATCCGTTGGCATCCTCGAGTTTCTCGTAGAGCGCGACCCGGCCAACGCCACCTATTGGCAACAAATTTTTGCCACTTACTCCACGCTCGCCTCTGTCGCCACGACCCCGCGAGACATCCGCAAGTGGCAGCTTCGCATGCTCTCTACGCTGTCCCGTGCCCAAGCTCGCGGCCTCCTCACCTCTTCTCAGGATTTCTATAACAACGTCGCACTTCTCTTCACACTCCATCAGTTTGAACGCGCCGCTCTGCTCCTCGAACAAGGCCTTGCCGACGGGCGCATCGCCAGCACGCGCCAGAATTGGGAACTCCTCGCCTCCTCATGGCAGCAGCAGCACGAGGACGAGCGGGCCATTGCCAGCCTCGACAAAGCCGTCAAAGCCAACCCCAAAGACGGCGAGCTTGAGCTTTCCCTCGCCCGCCTGCATCACAGCGGCGGCAAGGCCGACACCGCCTACACACACGCCCGCCATGCCGTTGAAGCCAGCGGGGTCGAGAACCCCGGCGCAGCGAAGTTCTATCTAGCTTGTCTTGCCTATGAGCTTCAAAAATTTGCAGAGGCTTCCCGCTGGGCCGATTCTGCCGCAGGGCAACCCGGCGTCAAAAAGGATGAGTTTGAGCGCCTTAAAGCCGCCATTCGTGACGCCCTCGCCGAAGAAAAAAACCGCGCACCTGCGCCATCCGCTTGAACACCAGAGACACACACACTTTAATTTTCCATTCACGCCATGTTTAAAATCTACTTGATAATCCCCCTCATCGGCATCCTTGCCTTCGGCTACGTGTATCAGGACTTCGATAAAAAGCACGAAGAACGCGTCCGTAGCGAACGTGTCGAAGCCCGCCTCAAAAAGGAACGCGAGATGAAAGCCGAGCACGAAGCCCGTGAAAAAAGCATTGCCGACGCACTCCGCCTTCAGTCTCAACGGACAAAAGAACGTGAAGAACGTCTCGCCCGTGAAGCCTCCCAAAAAGAGGCACGTCAAAATGCCATTGATGCTCGTGAAAAAGCCTATCGCGAGACGGTGGCTTTGGACCGGCAAATCGAAAAAGTGAAAAAAGAAGTCGCTGTCGAAGAAAAGGCTGTCTCCGTTCTCGTCGTAGAACAAAAGGCCGCTGTCGGGGAACAGGAATTTCTCAATCAATACATTAAAGAAGCCACCGAGAATGTCCGCGCCCGCGAAGCCCTTCTTGAAAGCATTACCGCAGCCGAGGCCGCCATCGCCAAGGCGGCAGCCGCAGCAGCAGCGGCGGCGGCACAACAAAAAAAATAATCAGCAATTAACCGCCCACCAGCAATAAGTTCTATGAAACGCTTTTACATCATCGCTCCCGTCCTGCTCATCACAGCCTTCGGTTATTTCTTTAACGAGTTCACAAAAATCGAGAAACAGAAGGCGGATGAACATAGCGCAGCCCAAGCGCTCACGAAGGAAATTGAGGCAAAGAAGAAAGC
>JAITXH010000113.1 GCA_031284845.1 Puniceicoccales bacterium
AAGACAATGACACTGGAAAGTGTTTCCAGAGTTTTTTGATTTGCGCTGATTTGTTTTGCTACTTTTTGAGCATCAAAGGTTATTTTTTGAAGTCCGGCAACATGCGGATACCATTCGCCGATGCTATTCTTAGCAAGCAAAGCTTCTATTTTTCTTCGGAGACCATCCAGAGCATCATATTGTTCTCCTCGCTCTCTTGGAGTTTGTGCTTCCCGCAATGCTTCCGAGATTGCGGAGAGGTTTTCGTAGATATACCTGAGGTTTATTTCTCCGGACTGGATTTGTTCTTGAGACATAGTTGCTTTGGGTAATGTTATTTATTTTTTTGGTTACTTTCGCTTTCAAGCAATTTTTTATGTTTATTTTTTATTTTCCCCAAATTATCAGCATATTCCTCAATTGCTCTCATTTTTTCATTCAATTCTTTTACGCGTGCCCCCCTTTGTTGGCGTATCCACGTCATCGCGGCAACATCCTGAGCTGTTTTTTTTGATGTTTTATAAAAATTTTCGAGAGCATAAAAATAGTTGCCGTCTCCCGTCAAAGACAACTGCAGTGTTTCATCCATAAAATTCTTTTTCAAGATGTTAACATCAGAACCAAGCCCATTGACAATAGCAACAAAATCATCTTTTCCTTTGATTATAAATTCGTTCACTTTCTCACTCCTATATCCCTCAAATGCTTTGGCGATTAGAAGATTTATAATTGTTGAGACATTGTCTTTTTTGATTTCACTTCCTTTAACATTTATAACTTCAAGGGTATCTGCAAAGTTTTTCCCGATTTCAGAGGATGTTTTGTTATCGGCCAATTCACCAAGGACATTCAGATAAGCAACGATCACTCCATTCGCAATATTGAGTGCTTTTACATGAGCTATCTTCGCCCTTTTTTCCTCTGCCGAAAATGCGAGTTGCGCTTCTTTCGGAGCCGTATCGGCGACCTCGCCGAACAAGATGGCTTTTTCCCGGAAATTGGAAAGCTGGTTGTCGTAGGTAGCCGAAATATCATCCTCGGAAATCGGAAATTTTTCGACTTTGGAAGAGAGCGCGGCAAATTGCCGGACTTCGGACAAATCGGCGCACGCGCACAGAGAGCACAGGATGGCAATTGCGGCGAGGCAGGACAAGGCGCGAAGAAAAGCTTTCTGCGCACTGAGCCTGAGCCGCCTTGTGCCGGGCGCTTGCCAAAACAACACCTTTGTCGCATCAATGGCAGATGCGGCAGCGCAAGTACAAATGGTGTGAATGTCCATGATAGCGCAGAGCTTGGGAAAAAACGGGTGTCCGGAAGGCAAGATGTTGTCAAGCGGGTATTTTTCGCAAATGCGCGAAGGCGCAGAAATCGACTTTGCCCTAACTGTTCGTTTTTCGGCCAAAATTAAAATGGAGAAGCGGCCCGACTTGTTTAAATCTGTGGTGAGATGATAAAAATCGAACGTGCCCGATTCGCTGCCCGGCATCTGGCCGCGCTCTATCCCGACCCGGCTGTGCCTCTGGCACACGACGACCCGTTTACTCTGCTCATCGCCGTGCTGCTTTCCGCCCAATGCACAGACAAGCGCGTCAACCAGATCACGCCTGCGCTTTTCCGCCTCGCACGGACTCCCGATGCAATGGCCGCGCAAAGTGTGGCTGACGTGGCCGCCATTGTGCGCCCATGCGGACTCGCTCCGCGCAAGGCGGCGGCGATCGTCTCACTTTCCCAAATCCTCTGCGAACAACATGGCGGGCGTGTGCCGGTGTCCTTTGATGCCCTGGAAGCCCTGCCCGGCGTGGGGCATAAAACGGCATCTGTCGTGATGTCCCAGGCATTTGGCGTGCCCGCATTCCCGGTGGACACGCATATACACCGGCTCGCGGCGCGGTGGCGTCTGAGTGATGGATCCAACGTCTCCCGGACTGAATGCGATTTGAAAAAACTTTTCCCCTCAAGCGACTGGAATGCTCTCCACTTGCGGATGATTTATTACGGGCGCGAGTATTGCACGGCGCGTGGTTGCGACGGGCATCGCTGCCCTATTTGCCAGGTGCTCAATCCGCCCGTCTCGTGAACAGGCAATGCGGCACGGAGGGCGGGTGCATTTTGAGCGTTGAACATGGCCGGATATTTCTTTCCCTTCGCCCCCTAAACTTTCTCGAAGACCACAAGACCAACCGCACGGCCAGATCACTATGAACGCCAATCACGGCACTGCGTTTCCAGCAGCATGTGGACAAACCAATCGCGGCCTCGTGCGCCCCCGCAACGAGGACAGCTTTTTGTGTGATGATACGCATCGCGTGTATGCCGTAGCCGACGGTCTGGGCGGGCTACCCGATGGCGATGTGGCCAGCCGCACGGCTATCGAAGAGCTGGGCCGCATACTGCAAAAGGCCAAGCCCGGCGTCCCTCTGAACTGGCCGGTGGTGTTTGAAAACATCAACCGCCGCGTTGTCCGCAAATCGCCAAAGAACAGGGAAGACGAAATCAACCTCGGCACAACGCTCACTGTCGTGCAGGTGTTGCCCGGCCAGCGTCTGCGTATCGGCCATGTGGGGGACAGTGGCGTTTTTCTTTTTTCCCGTAACCAGACGCGCCACCTCACCACCGATCACACGATGGAGCAGGAGGAGATCGCCGCCCGCGGGCCGGCTGTCGTTGACGACTTGCCGGAATACTTCCGGCACACCCTCACGCAGTGCATCGGGCAACCGGTGCCGCTCAGGGTGGAGGAACTCGAGGTGGCTGTGCTCAAGGACGAGCGCGTGTTGCTCTATACAGATGGCGTCACAAAAACCTGCACAGCGGACTGGCTGCACGATCTGGCATTTGAATCGCCTGCCCCGGAAAGCTACATCCAATCGTTGATAGACTACGGAAATGCCGCAGGCGGTCCGGATAACATCACGGCAATCGCACTTTACTTTTAGCCTGGCTAACTCTTTCCGGGCAAAGCCGCTGGAATATCCGTGAATCATGCAAAACGGGCATTTTTCAAAAATCGGAAACACTTTCAGATAAAGAGATGTCTCAACGCCGGGCAACCCTGTCAAAAAAACCAAAAAACAAAGATCATGTTCTCTTCCCCCTTCTTCGGGACCCATAATGCACAAATGCCGTCCGCCTGCTGGAAACGGCTCCTTGTCCTGGCTGCAGTAATTGCACCTTTATCCGCGCCGGGTGCCACTGAACAGCCTCCGCCCGCAACCAACGCGCCCACCGCCAACGCGCCTCAATCGCTCCCGCCTGTCGTGGTAAGCGCCCCCGCGCTCATACAAGGCAACGAGGTGAATGCCTATGGCGGAGAATCAACCGTGGTGACGCGGCGGCAAATCGAAGATTTGAACACCATGGACATCGGCTCGACGCTGCGGACGGTGCCCGGCGTTACGATCTCCCGGCACAATATAGCCGGCTCTTACGGCGGTGCGGGTGGCGGCGCTATATTCGTGCGCGGGCTGGGCGCAAGCAGGCCGGGCGGGGATCTGGTCACGCTTTACGACGGCGTCCCGCGCTATAACGCCGTGTTCAGCCATCCATTGCTTGATGTGCTGTCCACAGATGCGGCAGATGCGCTCCGCGTCTATAAAGGCGTGCAACCGCAAGTCTTCGGCAATGCATTTGCGGCAATAGACATCTCACCGCGCCAAGCGCCTATTGGCTCGGGAGACGGTTTCGGCGGGGAAGTTTTCGGTGCCTACGGCACGCACGACACGGTCGTGGAGTCCATCACTGCGGGTGGGCGGGTGGGGGCGTTTGACATCGCCGCAGGCCAAAGTTTCCGCCGCTCGTCCGGGCACCGCGCCAACAGCGGCGGTGAGTTGCAGGATTATTTCACGCGCCTTGGCTACGCCCTGAGTGAAAATTGGGCGCTGTCCTTTTCCGGCGACCACACCAATAACTATGCGGAAGACCCCGGCCCACAGCAGGGCTCGGCGGGCTGGCCTTACCACATGGGCAATTACCGCACGAATGACTGGATGGGCGTATTCACGCTGTCCAACACTTACGAAAAATTTGACGGACACATCAAACCCTACTGGAACAGTGGTTACGCAGAATGGCTCGACCAGGGTAAACGCGGCTCCAACGGCGGCCTCCAGCCTCCCGGCGGAGGCAGCACCGATGTGACCTCCATGCACTGGGATAACTACGGCGTGCGCGCACGCGAACGCATCCGGCCCTGGAGCGGCACGGAAATAATCGTCGGCGTGGATGTGGATATCCTGAGCGGCAAGGCGGATTCCTCAAACTATGCCGGCGCAGTCACAAAATTCAAACGGGAGGAATTGGAAATATATTCGCCCTACGTAGCTATCAGCCATCTCTTCGGAAGCCCCAAAAAGCAGGGATTCTATGTGCAACCTTCCGCGGGATTGCGTTTCTACGCGCACAACATTTTCGACAGCGAGTGGTCGCCGCACACCGGTGTCGTAGCCGGCTACAAGGACACCGAGCTTCACGCCTCGTATGCACGCGGCGTAAATTATCCCGGATTGAATGTGGCGGTGCTTTCCCGGTTGACGCCGATTTACAACAACCCGGCTGCACGAGACGGATGGCAAAAGCTGGATGCCGAGACGATGGATCATTTCGAGATCGGCATACAGCACCGGTTCACCCCGGAGATACAAGCGGAGGTGACCGGATTTTACGATTCCGGGCGCGACCGCTATATGATGCTGGCAGCACTCTCCGGCCCACCCCTGCCCGTGGGGTTTGCCAACGTCGCCGATTACCACAACTACGGTGTTGAAGCCAGTGTCACTTGGACGCCGTTTGCAGACTTGAGCTTTTTCGCCGGTGCCACCTGGCTGCATACTTCGGTAAAAGGGATGCCCTACGCGCCGGAGTGGTCGGCAAGCGCGGGGGTGACTTGGCGTTTCCTGAAAAATTTCCGCCTGAGCGTGGATGTGACTTTTCAGGACCACATGTATGTGAACCCGGACAATGCGTTTGACCGCGCCGCAGCGACCAACCTTGCAAATAATCCTCAAGTGAAATCCGCGCTGGTCCTCAATGCGAAGGTGGCCTACGAGTTCGACTTCACGCTTTGGGTGAAAGCGCACGGCGAGGTTTTTCTGGCGTTTGAAAACGTCACCGATCACAGGTATTACTACCGCCCGGGCTACCCCCTTCCGGGATTCGGCGGAATGCTGGGCGTGAAGTTTGGATTTTGAGCCGGGGAGGACTCAGGGATAAATTCTGCACCGGGAAGAGGCTCCATTGGAGTCCTCCCGAAGGCGCAGATCAACGGCTCCAATCCAACATGCGCTGAATGGGAGCGCGGGCGTCGCGCAGAATAGCTTCGGGCAATTCCACTTGTGGGGTCATCCCCGCCAGAGAATCCCGCACTTTCTCAATCGTATTCATCTTCATGAAGCGGCAATCGTTGCAACCGCAGTGGTCTGTGGGGCCTGCGACAAAGCGCTTTCCCGGCACTTCACGGCGCAAGCGGTTGATCATGCCCGTCTCGGTGACGATGATGAAAGTATCCGCCTGGTTTTCACGGCAATAGGCGATCATCTTTTCAGTGCTACACACCACGTCCGCCATATCCCGCACCGCCTCGACACATTCCGGGTGGGCGACAACGGGAGCACCGGGGTAAAGGACTTTCACCGCCTCGATATTGCGCACGGAATACAAGACATGGGCATAACAACTGCCCGGCCAAAGGCGCATCCGGCGTCCGGTTTTTTTCGCCACCCACTGCCCGAGATTTTGATCGGGGACAAAGAGGATTTCGCGGTCGGCAGGCACACGGGAGACGATTTTCATGGCGTTGCCGCTGGTGCAAATCACATCGCAAAGCGCTTTCACCGAAGCGCTGCAATTGATGTAGGCGACGACGTAAAGGCCCGGATTGGCGGCTTTGTAGGCGGCGAGCTTTTCCGCCGGGCAGGAGTCCGAAAGCGAGCATCCGGCGTCCATCTCAGGGAGAAGAACGGTTTTTGACGGATTCACAATTTTGGCGGTCTCGGCCATAAAATGGACGCCGCAAAAGACGATGACATCGGCCTGAGTCTCAGCGGCCTTGTAGGAGAGGCCGAGGGAATCGCCGACGTAGTCCGCAATCTGTTGTATCTCGTCCACCTGATAGTTGTGCGCGAGCAGGACGGCATTGCGTTCCCGTTTAAGCCGCAAGATTTCTTCCTGGATAGCGGAAAGCGGGCGCCCCGGCGTAGCGGGATCCAGAGGCTGGAAGACGAGCGGCGCAAGCGGTGTTTCAGTGGATATCATGCAAAGGAAAATGATGAATGGAAAAGACGCACCGCGTTACTTTTTCTTTTTATGAGCACACTCGCGGCGCGTGCAACGCGCAAGCACCTGCAAGCGCTGAGAGACAAGCTCCATGCCGTGCTTTGCGGCGACGGTGTTGCCATACCACTCCATAAACGGAGCATCCACCTCTTCGATTTTTTCACAATCGGTGCAGACGAGTTGCGCCTGAAAGGTGCTCTGGTGCAGGGTGGTCATGTAGTATTTGTGCTCGCGCCCGACATCCACCTCGCGGAGTAAACCGCATTCGATGAGTATCGGAAGAGCGCGATAGACCGTAGCACGGGACACCGAGTCATCCAGGGCGCGTGCGTCGGCGAGAAGATCTTCTGCGGTAAAGTGATCGGTGCGGTTGAACGCGGCGTCAAATATGGCCATGCGCTGATTGGTGACACGCAATCCCTTTTTGGCGAGAAACCGCATAAAAGTTTCGCGAGAGGGGATGTGTGCTTTTGCGCTGTCCGGCAGTGCCGGCGCATTGGTTTTTTTGACGGTGGACATAGTGGACATGACGGCTGCTCTTATTGAGACAGAATTGACGCGGAGAGTGGTCGGGTCAAGACACAAGGCACCAGCCATCGGGTGTTGGCCCAATAGCGTGCAGTGCCAGCGGCGACGGTAGCAACGTGTTGCCGCAGGGGGGCAAGCGGACACGGGTATCGTCGTGGATAATGTGGGCGTAGTAGCCGGCGCAATTTCCTCTTTTTTTATGATAACGGGCCCCTGAACACATCCGCTTGCACCAACGCGTCTTGATCGCCACTGTCCGCAAAACTTTTTTTCAGCACATGCACCGTTACGAATCGCTCGCCAGTCTGCCCGCATTACCCGGCCCTGTCCATCTCGCCATTGGCATGTTTGACGGCGTGCATCTCGGGCACCAAAAAGTCATCGGCGGAGCCGTTTGCGCCGCACGTCAAACTGGTGGTTCCGCCGCCGTGCTCACCTTCTCTCCGCACCCAAGCCGTATTTTCCGCCCCGATGCGCCTGTCCTGCAAATTCTCAGCGCGAAGGAAAAAGATGCGCACCTCGACGCCCTCGGTGCCGAATATGTCATTCACGAGCCTTTCACACCCGTATTTGCCACACTGGACGCCCCTGCATTTCTCGCCCTGCTCCGCCAGGCCATCCCCAATCTCGCAGGTATCCACATCGGGGAAAGTTTCCGCTTCGGGCATGACCGCACAGGCAATGCCGCCTGGCTCGCCAGACAAGGGCAGCCGCTCGGACTGGATGTATTCAGTGCGCCCAATGTCACGGCGGATGGCATCCCGGTCAGCAGCTCGCGCATTCGCCAACTCCTCGCAAGTGGAGACATCACCGGAGCCAATTCACTGCTTGGCTATCGCTACCAATCCTCCGGGGTAGTCATCGGCGGACGGGCACTCGGGCGCACAATTGGTTTTCCCACATTGAACCTCCGCTGGGCACCGGAGCTTCTGCCGCATTTTGGCGTTTACGCGGTGCGGGCACGCATCGGAAACACCGCTGAGGACTGGGTTCCCGGCGTGGCCAACTACGGTTTGCGTCCCACAGTAGAGAATACAGACGTGCGCCCCTTGCTCGAAGTCCACCTGCTCGCCGGCGCGAAAATCGCCGCCGGGACAGGCCCCGGACAGGCACTGTGTGTGGAGTGGCTCCATTTCCTTCGTCCTGAGAAAAAGTTTTCCGGACTGGATGCACTCCGTGAACAGATTGCCATAGATGTCAGGCAAGCCAGGGAGATGGAGAGCCTGTTCGCTATTTCGAGTGAAAAGGAGAACAAAGTAAGAGCAGTGCTACAGGTGGATTGATTCCGCCTGTCCCGGATAAACACCTCTAATCCCCTCGCTCAACGAGCTTACGTCCTGCAGAGTAAGACGGCGGCGGCGAAATACGGTTCGCTTTCAACAAGCGCAACGAATTGGCCACCACGAGCAAGGTGGTGCCGGTGTCGGCCAGAATCGCCATCCACAGCCCGGCCAGCCCCGGCAACGCCAGCCCCAGCACCAGCACTTTCACTCCAAGCGCAAAACCAATGTTGAACCGGATAACCGCCAGCGTCCGCCGCCCGGTGCGCACGGCATCGGCAATTCCGTGCAAATCCTCGTTCATCAATGCGACATCGGCAGTCTCGATGGCAGCGTCGCTCCCGGCGGCACCCATCGCAATCCCGACATCCGCCTCCGCCAATGCCGGCGCGTCGTTGATGCCGTCGCCGACCATCCCGACCACGCCAAACCGTTCCCGCAAACGCACAATACCGGCGACCTTGTCTTCGGGCAACAAGCCGCCAAACGCCTCGTCCACGCCAGCTTGCCGGGCAATCGCCTCGGCAGTGCGCGGGTTATCGCCGCTGAGCATCACCAGATGCCGCACCCCGGCGGCACGCAAAGCGGCAACAGCGGCTGCCGCGTCCGGCCTCAACGCGTCGCCCAATGCCAACACAC
>JAITXH010000034.1 GCA_031284845.1 Puniceicoccales bacterium
ACGTTGTCGCCCACGTTGTCGGCGATGGTGGCGGGATTGTGCGGGTCATCTTCGTTGAGACCGGCGACGACTTTGCCGGCGATGTCGGCTCCGACGTCAGCGGCCTTCGTGTAGATACCGCCGCCCACACGGGCGAAGAGAGCTTGGAGGGACGCGCCCATGCCGAAGGTCAACATGGTGGTGGTGATGATGGTGAGCTTGTTGTCACCGGTGATAAAGTGGTTCAACACGAGGAACCATGCCGAGATGTCGAGGAGCGCGAGGCCGACGACGACGAGGCCCATGACGGCTCCGCTGCGGAAGGCGACTTGCAAGCCGTCGTTAAGAGAGCGTTGGGCGGCGGCGGCCACACGCGAGGAGGCGTAGGTGGCGGTCTTCATGCCGAAGAACCCAGCCAGACCGGAGAAGAAGCCGCCCGTGATGAAGGCGAACGGCACCCACTCGTTTTGGAGGTGCAGCCCGTAAGCGAGCCACGCGAAGAGGGCAGTCAGCACGACAAAACAGATGCCGACCACTTTGTATTGTTGTTTCAGGTAGGCCATCGCGCCTTCGCGGACGTATTTGGCGATTTCCTGCATGCGGGCCGTCCCGGCATCGGCACCCTTCATGCTCAGGTAAAACCAGTAAGCAAAGCCGAGCGCGAGCACGGATGCCACCGGGGTTATGTAAAAGAGGCTCTGCGGAGAAATCCCGCCTGCCGAAGCTGCTGCCGCTGCTGCTACCGGAGCAGGCGTGCCAACTGCCGCATCCGCAAGCGGATACGACGCTGTAAGTTCCAAAAGTTTCTGAGTGAACATATAAGAATCTTTCCTTTTTGGTGGTGGATTTTGGCGACACACCAATTTCCTCCACCTCCCGTTCTGCCTCTTATAAGTAAACAGTCAATTAAAGCATTTTTTAAATTAGTCTGCCTTATCGTCAAAGATACTTCTCTTTCTGGTGTGGAGAGTCGATGCTGCGCACAAATTTGAAATTCTGATTTTCGCGTTTAGTGCTATTCAACGAACCGGAGTTGGGGGCAACTCCCTCTGGCTCCTGTCTTTTTCCTGAACACCGAATATCGGGCATCTGGATTCGGGGCATATATTTTTTGTTTGTAACGTTCGCTTGTCGCGCCGCCGTAAAATCTCATCTTGCCCTGCTGAAAATGTCATCTTCCAAAACACGCCGTTCCTCGCCGGACGGCACCACTTCTGTAGAAACCCCGGCCTTTGCGCCGCGGCGGAGCAGTCCGCGCCCTGTTCTTGCGGTAGTCTTTTTTTTGCTTGGGGCGTTGTTGACTGTCGCCCTTGCCAATTATCAGAGTGATCAGGCGTTTCTCTTTCACAAAAGCATCCTTTACCCTTTGGCCAAGACGACTGCGCTCACTGGCAGCAATGCCATGGGCATTCCCGGTGCCACGCTTGCGGTTCTGCTTTTTCATTTCGCCGGGCTTGGTGCATTTTTTGTTCCCCTGTCTCTTTTCGTCGCAGCGTGGTGTGCCTTGTTTAATCGCGCCCACACGCTTTTCCCGTGGCGCACAAGTCTCATGGCCGGTGCGTTTATCGCCGCTGTCACGTTGCTGGCTCCTGTGGATCCGGGGCACAATGATTCGGCCAGTTTGACGGCTGCCCTGAGTTTGAAAGAATTTGTGCCTAAGGGTGTCGGCGGCGTCTTGGGCAATTTCGTTTACCGGGATATTGCCAGTGCGGTCTTCGGGCATGTCGGCACATTGGTCCTTTTTCCGCTTCTTTACGCATTTTGCCTGCTTGGTATTTTCGTGGATGAACCGGGGAAATTTATCAATGCGCGGGTTCAAGTGCTGCGCACGCGTTGGAAACAATACCGGGATGAACGCCGCCGCCGTGCTGAAGAGCTTCAGGAGTTCCGCCGGCAACGCGCCGAGGCGCTTGCTTCAGGGAAATTGAAACTTCAGGGTGCCGTTGTGCCTAAGAAGACGGAGGCGGGCGAATCCGTGGCTAAACCGAAACGGCAGGAAGCCGCTCCCGCTCCAGTCAGCACGGGTACCGATGACGGAGAGACCACGTCCGAAGAGGCGGAAGAGCTTGAAAACGGCGGCGAAGCGGACGAAACGGAGCCATCGTTTGAGGGCGAAGATGAAGCCGATGTTGAGTCTTCTCCGCCTCTGCCGGATGCCACAGCGGAGCATCTGTCCGGCAAGTTCAAGATTATCAGCGCGGAGACGATTGAGCGTGCTATGGGGTCACAGGAGCCGAAGAAGCGCGGCGATTATCAGTTCCCTCCGGTGGCGTTGCTCAAAGAAGCGCCGCCGGCTGAAAACGAACCGCAGGAGAACTATTTTGAGCGTGCCGAACGCCTCATTACTACGCTTGCCGAGTTCAAGATCAAAGCCGAGATGGGCGAGATACAAAGTGGCCCGGTGATCACCCGTTACGAAGTCATCCCCGCTCCCGGCGTGCGCGTAGAAAAGATAGCCGGTCTGGCCAACAACCTTGCCATGAACCTCAAGGCCGAGTCTGTGCGCGTGCTCGCTCCCGTGCCGGGTAAAGGCACCGTGGGCATCGAAGTGCCGAACCTGAAGGCCAAAGCTGTCTCGTTGCGCGAAATCATCGAGTCAACGGCATGGGAGAAAAACAAACACGAGATCCCCATCGTGCTCGGCAAAGATGTTACCGGAAAGCCCATCATCGAAAACCTAGCGAAGATGCCGCATTGCCTCATCGCCGGTTCCACCGGGTCGGGAAAATCCGTTTGCATCAACGGCATCGTCGCGTCCCTCGTATATCACGCCGGACCGGAAGATCTACGCTTCATCATGGTGGACCCAAAGGTCGTCGAATTGCAGGTTTATAATAAGCTCCCGCATATGCTTATCCCCGTCGTTACCGATCCGAAGAAAGTGCCCGCTGCGCTCAAATACCTCATCGGAGAGATGGAGCGGCGCTACCAGATTTTTGCCAAAAGCGGGGTGAAAAATATAGCCGGATTCAACGCCAAGCTCTCCAAAAGCCGCGCAGAAGCCGAATTGGCGCGGCAAATGGACATGGAGCTTTCTCCGGAAGAACGCGCCGCCACCGCCATGGTGGAAGTGCCGCGGGACGACGGTGTGCTTGAAATCCCGACGACAAAACTTCCCTACATCATCTGCTTCATAGACGAGCTGGCCGACTTGATGATGGTGGCTCCGGCGGATATCGAGACCCGCATCGCCCGTCTGGCCCAGCTTGCCCGCGCAGCCGGTATCCACCTCATCCTCGCCACTCAGCGCCCCTCGGTGAACGTCATCACCGGCATTATCAAGGCCAACCTTCCTACGCGCATCGCCTTCAAGGTGACCTCCCAAGTGGACTCGCGCACCATTCTCGACCAAAAGGGAGCCGAGTCGCTTATCGGGCGCGGAGACATGCTTTTCATTCCGCCCGGCAGTTCCCATCTGGTCCGCGCCCAGGGTGCCTATGTCTCCGAGGAGGAAATTGAAGCCTTAGTGGAGCACCTCGCTTTGTGCAACGGCGAGCCGGAATTCGACGACGAAGTCCAGGAACTCATTGACCGAATGACGGAGGAAGAGAATGCAGACGGGGACATGTCACCCACCGACGGCACGGATGATCCGAATGAAGATCCTATGCTCGCCAAAGCATGGGAAATAATCCGCGTCGAGAAGAAAGCCTCGACCTCGTTTTTGCAGCGCAAGTTGAGCATTGGTTACGGGCGCGCTGCGAAGATCATAGATGCGCTCGAAAAGCGCGCCTACATCGGCCCGGACCAAGGCCCCGGCAAACCACGCGACATATTGCGCGATCTGTGAGAGAGGGCGGGGAAAGGGAAAACCGGACTTTTTTCGGTCGCCGCATATTTCACATTTTTCGCGGAATATGCGGGCCGGTTCCTTCCCTCACATGTGCTCAATGATATTGCTGCCAAAGGCCGAACACTTGATTTCCGTGGAGCCTTCCATCAGGCGGGCAAAATCGTAAGTGACCTGCTTTGAACCAATGGCACCGTTCAGCCCTTTGACGATGAGGTCGGCGGCTTCGGACCAGCCCAGGTAGCGCAGCATCATCTCGCCGGAGAGCACGACGGAGCCGGGGTTCACCACGTCTTTGCCGGCATATTTAGGCGCGGTGCCGTGCGTCGCCTCAAAGATGGCGTGCCCGGTGCTGTAGTTGATGTTACCGCCGGGAGCGATGCCGATGCCACCCACTTGCGCGGCCAACGCATCCGAGAGATAATCGCCGTTCAGGTTGAGCGTAGCGATAAGGTCAAATTCCGCCGGGCGCGTGAGCACTTGTTGCAAGGCGATGTCGGCGATCGCGTCTTTGAACAGAATCCCGGCCCCGCGCCTGCCTTCGGGGATTTTACACCACGGGCCGCCATCCAGTTCTTCTGCACCGTATTCTTTTTTGGCGACTTCATAGCCCCAATCGCGGAACGCACCCTCGGTGTATTTCATGATGTTGCCCTTGTGGACAAAGGTCACCGATTTGCGCTGCTGAGTAACAGCGTATTCGATTGCGGCGCGCACGAGGCGTTGAGTCCCCGATTTTGACACGGCTTTTATGCCGATGCCGACAACCTCCGGTGTGCTTCCAAAGCGGATTTTCTTGTATTCATTCGGGAAAATAGTGCGCAGAAATTCAATGGTTTTGAGCGCTGCAGGGCTACCAGCTTCAAAGTCGAGGCCCGCATAGATGTCTTCCGTGTTTTCGCGGAAGATGACCATGTTGACATTTTCCGGGTGGCGCACGGGGGAGGGCACGCCGGTGAACCACTGCACAGGGCGCAGGCAGACGTAGAGGTCGAGCAGTTGCCGCAGAGCCACATTGAGCGAGCGGATGCCGCCGCCGATGGGCGTGGTGAGCGGACCTTTGATGCCGACGAGATACTCCTTGAACGCGGCGACCGTCTCATCGGGGAGCCATGTGTCGTAGCGCCGGAAAGCTTCTTCACCGGCAAATACTTCAAACCAAGCGATTTTGCGTTGCCCGCCGTAGGCCTTGGCAACAGCGGCATCGAAAACGCGCTCGGAGGCAGCCCAAATGTCAGGGCCGGTGCCGTCTCCCCGGATGAACGGGATGATGGGATCGGCAGGCACGCTCAGCTTGCCGCCAACGACAGTGATTTTACCTCCCTGCGGGGGAGTGACAGTGGTGTGGCTCATATTTTGAAAGCTCGCAGGAAAGCACCTCACTGGCGAGGCGACAACCATCAATGCGGAGCACTCTATTCATTTTACTGAAAAAAAAGGGCAGGGGAGGGGACGGAGAAAACATTCTCTGCATTTTTGCCTTTTTGAGTGCTTGCCCAAAGCGGACATAGTGTGTTGTTTCACCGCCTTTCGCCAACACACTTTCAAATTGTTTTTTTCTTATGCGTTTTCGTCTTTTTTCTTTTCTCGCTCTCGCAGCGATTTCCTTTGCCGGCACTGTTTTTGCGCAGCGCCAAGGTGCGTCAGTATCTGACATTTCTGCCCGCATCCCCGTCAAAGCCGTCGCCATCGAAGCCAATGATGCCGTCGTGGGCGCATTGGCCCGCCGGGCCTTCGGCGCACATGGCGATTATGAAGTCAGGAATACCGCGCCTACTCGCCTGCGTTTGACGCGGCGCGGCGACGCCCTCGTCAACATCGTCGTGCAGACAGGTGGCAAGGAGGTCTCGACGGATGTTTCCGGCGCAAACTTGACGGACGCCACTTTGCGCGCCTGTGATGTCGCGCTTGCACGGCTTCAGCAGCGTCCGTTCTTCGCAGGCCCAATCGTTTTTGTAAGCGATGTTTCCGGGAAAAAGGAAATTTTTGTCGGAGATATTTTTCTCAGCAAAGTGCAGCAACTCACACGATACAACACCATCACCGTCACCCCCCGCTGGAGCAATGACGGCAGCGAGGTGCTTTTTACGACTTACTCCGGAGGTAGCTTTACGGACATCTACGCGATGAATACTCTTAGCGGGCGGCGGCGCGCACTGGTCGTGGGAGTGCGCGGCACGAGCACGGGTGCAGTGTCCAACCCGCGCACGGGGCAAGTCGCGTTCGCGTCATCTGTGCGCGGCAACATGGATCTCTACGGTGCCGATGCCAGTGGACGTGGCGCACGTCCGCTGGTTGCTACAAGTGGCGTTGAATCCGACCCGGCGTGGTCGCCCGATGGCGCCCGTCTCGCTCTCGCCGGTGGCGCAGCTGGAAGCCCGGCCATTCACATCGTCAATGCCGACGGGACAGGTCTCCGGCGCATCTCCACCGGTTACACCTATGCTACCGAACCGACTTGGAATCCCGTCTTCCCCAGCAAAATCGCATTCACCTACCAGAAGAGTGGATTCAATCTGGCCATTGTGGACTTGAACAACGGGATCACAGAAGCTGTGGACGCTCCTGGCGGCAATTACGTGCAGCCCTCTTGGTGTGCCGATGGAAGACACCTGATAGCCACCCGGCAGATAGGCGGTAGCTCCACGCTTGTCCTCATAGATTCTAAAAGCAAGAAGGTCACCGTCCTGAGTGGTCGCCAGATGAACAACTGCTCTGATGCTGATTACCGGGCGGTGCGGTAATTTTTAATCCTTTGTCTCTCTTTTCGTCATGCAAATTATCCCCTCTGCTTGTTTTTCCCTCACGGGGCTTTTTGTTCTGTTTTCGTCCGGTATAGTGGCCTATGCGGCACCCGATGCCACCCCTGCTGCGCCTGCTGCTGAAGCTGCGCCGACACAGGCACCGGTTGCCAAATCCGACCCCACCGGGCCTGTGGCCTTGCGTATTTACACCGCGGATGGCCTGCCAGTTGATGTCGAATTGGTCAGCATTTACCGTGACGAAGTGAAGGTGGTCTATGTCGCGTCCAAAAACACCAAGGACTCGAAACCCCGGATACTTTCGTTGGCAAAACTCGACAAAAAGACACAGACGATCCTCAACAACGAGGCGATGAAGCTGAAGCAAGGTCTCAAGGCGCTTGCTTTCTCGATTAGTGTCGAAGAAAACTCCACGAAGAAGGAGTTTACCGTGCAACAGAACGGTTCGCTCATTCTCGCCAAGCCCGGTTCCCAAACGCCTGTTTCGGCACGCACGCTCTCTCCCGGATCGCGCTGCTTGCGTTTGCGGGCTTCCACAAATTGCGGCACGGATATTACCGCAGAGGCACACATCTTCTGGTATTCCAAAAAGCAACGTGGCACTCCAGCCAGCGCGGATGCGCCCGAAAAGGTGGAGCTTAATGTGGTCAACACTGCCGCAGAATACATCTCGAAGCCAAACTCGATTTCCAAGGCGACCTATCAAGGTTATGCCGTGGTGATCGTCAACTCGGCGAATGGCGAAGTGCTTTGGCGTGTCGCCACCTCCGGAGATTTGCTCAAGGATGCCCTGACGCGTTGCGGCTATAAATAAGCGCCGCCTTCGCGCTAAGCGGGCATCGGTGAGCGCAGAATTTCAGGTTGACAGAACGGATGCGTCTGCACACCCGAAGCACCCCATGACAAAGCACAGCAAGAATAGCCTGCAAATTTGTTTACTCCGCCTGTTCCATGCAAAAAGCCGGGAGACACAAACGGCGGAGAGCAGATGGCACAGGCAAAGCCGGATGAACTTCTGCGGAATATGCGGACTGGTTTTCGGTTTCCTTTTTACCTTTTTTTGCGGAATCTCATCTGCAGATACACTGGCTGCTACCTCATCCGCAGAGCGTCCGGCGTGGCTTTATCCGCAAACGGAGGTATTCCGCCGCCGCCTGGAAAAAATCGCCGCAAGGGGAATCTCGTTTACCGACTACCACATCCACACCCGCGGCGGTATGACGCCTGAAAAAGCACTCCATCGGGAAGCCGACAGCGGCATCCGAAGTGCAGTCCTTGAAAACGAAGGCCGCGAGTGGCCGCTTAACGACAACGCCGCGCTCGCTGCCCATATCGCCGCTGCCCGTCGCGCTGCTGCCTCAGCTGGAAAAGCACTTCCAGTTGGCATCCAAGTCAATGATCGTGACTGGTATAAGCGCCTTGATCCAAAGCTCCTCCGCCAGCTTGATTACGTCCTCGCCGATACCATGATAATGGGTGAAACAGCAGAAGGAAAACCGCAGCGACTCTGGTTGCCATCGCTGAAAATCCCTGACGCCGATGCGTGGATGGAAGCCTACATGCGGCACAATTTGCGCATTCTCGACGAACCCATTTCCATTCTTGCCAATCCAACTTATCTGCCTGACGGCATAGCCGCGCAATACGATCGGCTGTGGACGCCAGCGCGCATGAAGACGCTTATAGAAAAGGCAGTGCGCAACAACGTCGCCTTGGAGATACAGGCCGGCTCGCCGTTCCCCAAGCCAGCTTTCATCCGGCTTGCCCGGCAAATGGGTGCGAAATTCAGCTTCGGGACGAATAACTTTGACGACAAGGCACGCGACCTTTCGAAATGGTTCGACGCCATTGATGCTGCCGACATAGGTCCCGCCGATATCGCTGTTGTGAAACTCAATTTTCGTTAACTCG
>JAITXH010000082.1 GCA_031284845.1 Puniceicoccales bacterium
CGATGTATTTGCGGTATTCGTCGAGCGTGGTGGCCCCGATGCAGTGCAGCTCGCCGCGGGCAAGCATGGGCTTGAGCATGTTGCCGGCGTCCATCGCGCCGTCGGTGCGACCGGCACCGTCGAGCGTGTGAAGCTCGTCTATGAAGAGGAGGATTTTGCCGTCGGCGGTCTTGACGGCGTTGAGGACGGCTTTGAGGCGTTCTTCAAATTCGCCGCGAAACTTCGCGCCGGCCAACAACGAGCCAAGGTCGAGGGCAAAGACGGTCTTGTCCTTGAGGCTTTCGGGGATGTCGCCGCGGACGATGCGCTGCGCGAGGCCTTCGACGATGGCGGTCTTGCCCACGCCGGGTTCGCCGATGAGGACGGGGTTGTTTTTGGTTTTGCGGGAAAGGATGCGGACGACGCGCCGGATTTCTTCATCGCGGCCAATGACGGGGTCGAGCTTGCCCTGACGAGCGCGGGCGACGAGGTCCACGCCGTATTTGGCGAGGGCGTCGTAGGTGGCCTCGGGGGATTGCGTGGTGACACGTTGGGCACCGCGCAATTCCTTGAGCGCGGCGAGAACTTTCGCTTCTTCGAGGGCGAAATTTTTGGCGAAATTTTTCAGATCGGGCGAGGCGAGCAAGGCGAGGAAGAGGTGCTCGGTGCTGACAAAGTCGTCGCGCATCTGGGCGGCGGTCTCGACGGATTTGCCGAGGGTGTTGTGGAAGGCGCCGGAGACGGCACCGCTTTGGACATGGCCGGTGCCGGTGACTTTGGGCAGGCGGGCGATTTCGCGGGCGGTGGAGAGTTCGACGGCGGCGCGTTGGATACCCATTTTGTCGAGCAAGGCGGGGACGATGCCATCGGCTTGCTTGAGCAGGGCGTCGAGAAGGTGCCAGGTTTCGACGGTGGGGTTGTTGTTTTCCTGAGCGAGAGTTTGCGAGGCGGCAATCGCTTCGCGGCTTTTTTCGGTGAATTTGTTAAAGTCGGTCATGCCTGCTTTCTCGCAGAAAATGGGCCGAAGGAAATGCAGAATTAAAAACGAAAAATTTAAAATGAAAAATTGTCACTTCTCGATTTACCACAATGGGTAATAAAATATTTTTGATTTTTGATTTTTGATTTTTAATTCACCGCCGCCGCGCCAGCTTGTCGCCGTGGGACATGCGCGGCGGGCCGAAGCGACGCAGGAAGTGGAGGCATTACTCCACGGGGACTTGTTCGATTAATTCCAGATCATGGCCTTCGATGCCCACCACTTTTCGCGCGTTATTGGAAAGCAATCGTATTTTCCGCAATCCAAGCGCAGCGAGCATCTGAGCGCCGACGCCGTAATCGCGCAAGTCGGCTGTCCCGGATGGCGGAATGCCTTCGGGGGAAGGTATGTTTTCCAAGGTGCTTTGGGGGCGTTCGATGTAGAGGAGCGCTCCGCGTCCGGCGTTGGCAATGGCGGTCATTGAGGCATGGATTGCTTTGTAGCCTCCCGTTCCATCCATGCGGAAGATATCGCCGAGAAGGTTTTCACTTTGCACGCGCACGAGTGCCGGCTCATTGCCGGATAATGCACCGAGCGTGAAGGCAAGATGGTGCCTGCCGTCCACCTTGCTGCGGAATACGTGCAGGGTGAAAGCGCCAAAGGCACACGGGAAAGGACGCTCGGCCACAAGCTCGACAAGTTTTTCACGACGCGAGCGATATTCGATGAGCTGCGCGATGGATACCATTTTCAGGCCAAACTTTTTTTTGAATTCCAGCAGTTGCGGCAGACGTTGCACGGTGCCGTCGTCGTTGACCAACTCGCACAGCACTCCTGCGGGATGCAGTCCTGCGAGAATGGCGAGATCCACTGCGGCCTCGGTGTGCCCGGCGCGCTCAAGAACTCCGCCCGGGCGGGCGCGCAATGGAAAAACATGGCCGGGCTGGACAAGCTGATCCGGCCTCGAATCGGGGTCGGCTATGACGCGGATGGCCCGGGTGCGGTCGGCGGCGCTGATGCCGGTGGTGACTCCCTGGGCGGCATCCACGGTGACGGTGAAATCCGTGCGTTGTGCTTCTCGGTTTTGGGGCACCATGGGGCCGAGGCCGAGGCGGCGCAATTGAGCTTCCACGGTGGGCACGCAGATGATGCCGCTGCAATAGCGTATCATCGTGGTTATGGTTTCGGGCGTGGCTTTTTCGGCGGCCATGATGAGATCGCCTTCGTTTTCACGCTGTTCATCGTCGGTGACAATGATGAGGCGTCCGGAAGCTATGTCTGCAACAGCGTCTTCAATAGTATCAAAAGGTGTCATGTCTGCGCTTGAAGATGCTGAAATGCCGGGGCGCGGGAAGTTTTTTTGATTTTTCTTCGTCTGGTTTCTCCAAATGAGGGAGAGCAGCCTCGCTGGCGGCGTCAGTTAAAGGCGCTGAGCGCATCGCGTGCGGCGGCGAGCTGGGTGTCTTCCGGGGGGGGATGTCCATAGCGGAGTGCGAATTCATCTGCCCATCCCATATCGCGCCAAATATCCGCCAAGTTGAGCAAAATGCGCGTCTGCCGCTCCATCGGTTGATAGATGTCTGGCTGCACACCAACGCCTTGAATAGAACGTCCGCTCGGCAACAAGTAGCGTGCGGTGGTGATCTTCAATCCATCGTTGTTGCCAAGATGATAGACGGTCTGCACGACACCTTTGCCGTGGGTGCTCTCGCCGATGATGAGGGCGCGTTTCAAATCCTGAAGCGCACCAGAGACGATTTCTGAGGCGCTCGCTGAATCGCGGTTCACAAGCACAGCGAGGGGCAGGTTAAGTGCGCACGGGGCTTTTGATGTGCGGTAAACGTGGTTATCAGCGCGTTGGCGACCGCGGGATGTGGTCACGACGGTGTCCTTGGGACAAAACAAAGCAACGGTATCCACAGCAGCAGAAATAAGTCCGCCCGGGTTGTTGCGCAGGTCAAGCACGAGGCGTTTGGCTCCGGTCCCGGTCAACGCATTCAAAGCGTCCTGAATCTCCCCGGCGGTGCGGCTTCCGAATTGGGTGATTCGCAAATAGCCGGTGTCGTCATCCAGCATCCGTTTTTCGGATACGGTCGGCATGATGCTTTTGCGACGCTCCACTTCTTGAGTGAAGGGCGCTTTGGCGCTCCGGCGCCAGAGTTCCAGTTCCACCTTCGTCCCGGCAGCACCACGAACGTGCGTAATGACAGCCTCGATGTTAAGACCGGCAAGACTTACCCCGCCGGCTTTGAGTAGACGGTCTCCGGGTTGTAATCCGCCTGCGGCAGCGGCGCTACCGGGATGCACGCGGAGGATGGCAGGCAGGCCGTCAACTATTTGCAGGCTGACTCCTATGCCGACAAATGTCTGGCTGGTCTGTTGCTGGAACTCGTCGTAAGCCTCGGTGGCGAAGTATTCGCTGTAGGGATCAAGGCCGGAGGGGATGTTCTCAAGGGTGCGCACGGCGAGCTTGTCCTGGGAAACGGCATCAGCGTCCACGTAGTAGGCTCCTGTGATGCGCATGGCGTGGCCAACGCGCATCCATGCGGCGAGGAAGTCAGGGCTGAACCATCCCCGGAATGCGGGATCCATGAGCGCACCGGCTGCGATGTAAGCAAACATGCCGGCTGCGAGGCACAGAAAAAAAGTAAAGCAACTGCGTAGGCGTTTCCGCATAATGCGCCTACTTTGTCACGCCAGTGTTGTTTGGCAAACGGGAAGGTTCTCTTGATTTTTTTTTCGGTGTCCAAGTGAATCCGGAATCGTCCGTGATCGCCATCAAGCGCAAGCGCAGGCGTTCGGAAAACTCCGCGTCGGGCAAGCTGCGATCTGGATCGTCCAGAGGGATGACATCCAAGTCCAAATCTACGCGGGAAAACGGCATCGGGAGATAAAAACCGTCCCAGCTTGCCAGACGGTGTGCGCGATGAAAACGCAGCCCTGCCAGCACAATCGGGCGCTCTAATTCCACAGCCAGCCTGGCAACACCAGACTTCCAATCGTAACACGGCCCGCGCGGCCCGTCTGGTGTGACGCCAACATCTTCTTCTGCGCGCAGCCGGCGTGCGATTTCCAGCATAGCCTGTCCGCCTCGCCAACTGCTCGACCCGCGAATGGCTCCTACGCCAAGCAGCCGGAAAAATGCGGACAACCAAGCACCATCTTTACTCGCGCTAACTAGTCCGTTCATGGGCACCACTCCATTGAAGCGCCGCCGCAGTTCGTTGGAGAGCAACAGCCGGTTGTGCCAAAAGATAACCAGGCGCCCTGCACCCGCCGCCCTGAATGCCCCGTGCTTATCGGGTGCAAGACGGATGCGCAACGTCATCAACCAAACGCGCAGCAAACACACAACGGGGAAAAGTGCCGGATACATCCACCACCGCACATCCCTCACTTGCCGCTTCGCGGTGCCCGTCGAGCCGGATGTTGGAGAAATCGCCATATGCGGAAAATTAGCCGTCTATGCGGAAAAGTTTCCACAAGTGATGAAACGAGGGCGCGAAGACCTGAGGTTCCGCAGTCAACCATGCATCCACCTCTGGCACCGACACAGACAGCCCGGCGGAAATTTCCAGCGGATTGGGCCGCAATGCGCCTTCCCAGTTCAGCCGGTAAACTTGAATAAACTCCCAACCCGTGTCAGCGCATGGCCCGCTTTTGAACAAAAAGCTCACACGAGCGGCAGCCTCCGCCGGGATACCCAGTTCTTCGCCTAACTCGCGCACGGCGGCGGCATCGTAGCTTTCTCCGGTATCAACATGCCCCGCGCACGACGCCGTGAACAAACCGGGGCAGGTGTCCTTGTATTGAGAGCGCTGCTGGAGATAAAGCCGTCCAGTTGCGTCGAATACCAATACATGCACGGCACGGTGCAACAAGGCACGGCGATGAACTTCCGCCCGCGTCTCCTGCCCGACGACGCGATCACAGATGTCCACCACGTCAAAAATCTCATATGGGGACTGTGCCTGCATCGTTGGAACAAAGTGAGAGAGGGTTGCCTCACCGCGCATCGCTGCCGGCACACGCACAAGCCTTTTCGGACTCCTGATGCGCGTGCTCTTGGGCAGGAAGCGTAGGCATGGGCGAATCCGGGTCTTCGCCGTTGAAATCATAATTGTGCCGTTCCGCCGAGAAATGCCTGAAAACTCCACCCACAGTGAAGGTGTCGCGCACAGAAGATGGCTCAAACCCGCAATGCACCATACAGTTGCGACAGCGTGGTTCGCCACTTTGCCTGCCGTATTTTTCCCATTCTGTGGCTTCCAATAGTTCCTTGAACGTGCGCACATAGCCGTCGGAAAGCAGGTAACACGGTTTTTGCCAGCCGAAGACATTGTAGGTCGGCGTGCCCCAAGGGGTGCAATCGTAATCGCGTTTGCCTTGCAGGAATGCCACGAAATTGGGCGACAAATTCAGCTTCCAACTTTTTTTGCCGCGAGAAAATATTTTTTTGAAAAGCAAAATAGTGCGCTCCCTGCTCAAAAATATCTCCTGCGAGGGTGCCTTCGGATAAGCATACCCCGGCGAAAGCATCAGATCGTCCACGCCGAGAGCCATCATCTCGTCAAAAAACAGGCGGACACGGCGCGGATCGGCTGAATTGAAAAGGGTGGTGTTTGTGGCCACGCGAAAGCCTAGATTTACAGCCTTGGCAATGGCTTCCCGGGCGATTTTGAACGTCCCGTTGCGCGCCACAGCATGGTCATGCTCCTGCTCAAGACCATCCATGTGGACGGAAAGCGTCAATTGCTTGTGAGGCTTGAAAGAATCTATCTTTCGCGCCAGCAACAATGCGTTTGTGCAAAGGTAAATGTAGCGACCCTGTTTGATGAGGCCATCCACGATTTCAGTGATTTCCGGGTGCAGAAGCGGCTCACCGCCGGCGATAGAGACCATCGGAGCGCCACATTCTTCGGCGGCTGCAAGCGCCTGAGCCGGAGTGATGCGCTTTTTGAGAATGTGATCAGGGTATTGGATCTTGCCACAACCCTCACAGGTAAGATTACACCGGAAAAGCGGCTCCAGCATAAGCACAAGCGGATAACGTTGCTGCCCTTGCAGCTTTTTGCCGATGACATAAGATGCCACCTTGAACATTTGCGAGATTGGGACTCCCATGAAAAAGGAGGCAAAGTCAGCAAAAGCGGCGGCACTGTCAAGCAGGGTGTTCGGGCATAATGGAAAATTCAATGGTGAAATAATCATTGACGCCGCAGGCAACCGCGCTTTGATGCGCCTCCTTTTTCATAAGCAAAACACCAACATGCCCGTAGAAATCAAGATCCGCAAAGGCGAAACCATGGACAAGGCGATTCGTCGCCTGAAGAAGAAACTGGAACGCGAAAGCATCATCAAAGATGTGCGCGCTAAGCGCTACTTTGAGAAGCCGTGCGAAGTGCGCCGCCGTAAAAAGAAAGTGCAAGCATTCAGTAACATGCTTCGCCAGCGTTACGAGAATATGTGATTTTGCGCCCTGCCCTACTTCCTTTTTTCGCCCCGCCATTTCATTAAGAATGAAACAGGCGGGGTCTTTGTATTGTGGGCACAGCTCATTTCGCCCTGCGCATGGCGAACATTTCCGACCACTCAGCAATAGATTCCTGGTGGAATGAATGAGGGCGCATTCTTTTTCGCCTTCGTGTGATTCGTTGATATTCTGAGAGGTGTTCTTTTACAAATTGTTCTCCACCAATTACAGCACCTCGAGTAAACCAGGAAACGCGCAGGCGCAATTTTTCCCACGGCGACAGTTTTCCTCCTGCTTTTTCTACCTTTGCCAGTGCATCGAGTGAGATTTTCGCGTCCTTCCCGCCATTTGCCTTGGGAGCCGCTCCTTTTCCGAAAAGCGCAACCCGGTAAACGCTTAAAAGCATCTCGTCGCTGAGGCATTCTGCGCCCTCCATGGCATGCCGCAACCCACTGAGCACAGGTCCGCCCCTTGCCACGGCTTCCCCGTAACCGCACCAGCGGTAATCTTTCGGATCTTGCACAATACCTGCGCGCACAGGATTCAAGTCAATGTAAGCGGCCACGGTTTTCAGCGCGAAGTGCCCCTTCCCCTCAACGATTATGCTCGTATAGCGTTCGGCCCACAGCGTGCCAAAGCGCTCGTGTGTTCGATTGAACCATATTGAAAAGCGCTGTTTGAGCGTCTTCATGAAACTAGACAAATCCCCCATCCGCGAGAGCAGTTGTTGGCGCAGCTTTTGAGCGTCGGGCGCATTGGCTTTGAGCATAGCTTCCAGTATCTCGATTTGGGCTGTCGCGTATTTTGATGGTTTGGGGTGGAGCACCCTATACCGCCGAACCAATTCTGCATCAGACACATCATCTTTTGGCAAAATACGCACGAGCAAATGAAAATGATTAGACATGATAGCGTAGGTGATGATTTCGACCCCGCAGAATTCAGCAACCTGATGCAAATGATTGCTGAGCATTTCTTTTTCGGGAGCGTTGAACAGACGTTCGCCGTTCACGGTTCGAGAGATACAATGGTAAACGGCGGCGGAGTGTTTTGACTTAAAGCGGCGCGGATGGGACATGTCGCGAAATCTCGTTTAATGATTTCTTTTTGTCAATAAAAATATGCCTGGCAAATTTTATAAATCTACGTTGCATCACTTCCCCTTGCGCTCAAATGCCGCCGCTGCGGATTGTAGCTGCGGTGGCACAAGCGCTTCGACCATCACTCCACGCGCACTGTGTTTTTCCGAAAGCACAGCGCCAACCGCATGTAGTTCGCCGAGAAAATCATGCCGCCCATGCGGTATCAGCAAACGGAACAACCGGCGGTCACCTGCTGCACCATCACCCAAAACGGCGAGCAACGAATCCACCCCTTCCCCGGTGCGGGCACTGATGAATTGGGCTTCCGGATGCCGTGCCCGTGCTTCAAATTTGGCAGCCTCGTCAACACAAGCATCTACTTTGTTGAAAACGGTCAAAACGGGTTTCTCTCCAGCACCAATTTCTTCCAACACCTTGTGCGTCGTCTCCCAATGCACTTCGTATTCCGGAGACGAAAGATCCACCACATGGATGAGAAAATCCACGCGCACCATTTCCTCCAGCGTCGCCTTGAAAGCTTCGACGAGCCGATGCGGCAGACGGCGCACAAAACCTACAGTATCCGTGAGCAATATCGCCCGTCCGCCCGGCAGCACAAGACGGCGCGTCGTAGGGTCGAGCGTGGCAAAAAGCTTATCCGCCGCATAGACACCTGCACCGGTGAGCCGATTGAGAAGAGAAGATTTACCGGCGTTGGTATAACCGACAATGGCCGCCGTGGGCAGCGGAATGCGATGCCTCTGTTTGCGTTGCGTGTCACGCTGGCGGATGACTGCAGAAAGCTCGCGGCGCACTTTGGCGATACTCTCCCGGATGAGTCGTTGGTCCATCTCAATTTGCTTTTCTCCGGCGTCGCGCTGAGTGGCACCTCCGCCGCGCTGCCGGTCGAGGTGAGACCAGAGCCGCTTCAACCGCGGCAACTGGTGCTCAAGCTGCGCGAGGCGGACTTGGAGGACAGCCTCGCGCGTGGAAGCCCTCGAAGCGAAAATGTCGAGAATGACCTCCTGCCGGTCTATGACGCGCATCCCGGCGTCCTGCTCCCAGTTACGTTGCTGCGCGGCAGAAAGCTCATCGTCAAAAATGATGAGTGCGCAACCCGCCTCGCGTGCGGCGGCGGCGATCTCCTCCATCTTGCCCGAGCCGACGAGATAACGCGGGTGTGGTTCGCGCAAATGAACAACGACAGAACCAGCAATGGGAATGTCCAGATTGGCGACAAGCTCATGCAACTCGGCAAGCAATGAAACCGCCTCAGCGGGGTCTTGGTCAGGCCGTTGCAATCCGACAAGATAGGCGGCAGGTGGTAGCGGATTATGGTCAATGGAGCGCATCAGAAAACAAGAGTGCCGCTGCAATGAAGCGTGTTCGCATTAAGGATATTGTTCATCAATTTTGATTCTCTCCCCCATCGTGCAGGTTTCCCCGCACTGTCAATAAGAACCCTGCACCCGCCTGTTTCATGCCGGCACCGGACACGGGAAAGGTTTTCCGTCTTCCCGTGAAGCCGTTTTTCTCCTTTCCTGCTGCAACATGAAGACCGTGGTCGTTTTTTCCGGTGGGTTGGATTCCACCGTCCTACTGGCAAAGCTCGTCGCCGGAGGGCGAGATTGCCGCGCATTGACAATTGACTACGGACAGCGGCACCGCCGCGAAATTGAATCCGCACGCGCCATTTGTGCCCTGCTCGGCGTGCCGCACCGCATAGCCGACCTGCGGGCGCTCATCCCCTTGTGGGGAAGCAACAGCCTCACCGACTCCTCCGTCTGCGTTGAAGACGGACACTATACCGAAGAGCGCATGAAGAGCACCGTTGTCCCCGGGCGGAACCTGATTCTGCTATCAGTAGCAGCAGCATGGGCCATCGCAGAAAAATGTGACACGCTCGCCTATGGAGCACACAGCGGCGACCATGCGATTTATCCCGACTGCCGCCCGGAGTTTGCCGAAGCGGCAGGCCACGCCATCGCGCTGGCCGATTGGCACAAAGTAACCCTCGAACGCCCCTTCGTCTCCATGGATAAGGCGCAAATCGCACGCCTCGGCATCACGCTAAACGCCCCCCTGCACCTGAGCTGGTCATGCTACAAGGGCGGCACCCTGCACTGCGGACGTTGCGGCACCTGCATTGAGCGCCGGGAAGCGTTCTGGAACGCCGGCATCCCCGACCCCACCACCTATGCCCCTGATGCTCCGGCTGCGGAAGTTCTGGCAAAAAACAACTGGAAACTCTGAATACTGCCCCTAGCGTGCCCCGCGACATGTTCACCTGCTCCAAGACATACGCCGACATCCCGTTCGCCCACCGCCAGCACAGACACCGCGGGCACTGTGCGTTTATCCACGGGCATAATTGGAACTTCACGTTCACATTCGGCTGCCGCGAACTGGATGAAAATGGCTTCGTGGTAGACTTCGGTGACTTGAAATACATCCGACGCTGGTTTGACACCCATCTTGACCACGCATGCGTGTTCAACCGGGACGACCCCGAACGCGAGAAAATCACCGCCGCCGCCCCAAGTTCCTATAAGGTATATCTCGTGGACAACTGCTCTGCGGAGGGACTAGCACACCACCTTTACGGCATCGTGGACGCGTTGGTAAAAAAAGAAACCCACGGGCGCGTATTTGTCCTCGAAGTGCGCGTGGACGAAGACGCACGCAACAGCGCTACCTTCCGGGCATAACTCAGCACCGCATATTTGCCGGCCAACCAAGATTCGCTTGACTCCCGACGGCAGGCACCGGAATGTCCGCGGGCTTTCCAACTGCTTCCGTATTTCAATGGATAGAATGCTGGCCTCCGAAGCCGGTGATCTGGGTTCGACTCCCAGCGGGAGCACCACTTTGACGATGAAAACACCGCGCAAACGACAAAGCCTACTTGACCGCATTCTCGGACGCGTAGATGACCTCGACCCGGCCAACCTCGCTATCCTCGTCCAACGCCTCGCCGGAGAACGTGCCTTGCTTGAGACCGTTTTCGACACCATCCACGAAGGCATCCTCGTCATGGATGCCCGTGGCGTCATTGAGTATTCCAACCGCGCCGCCAACCACCTTATCGGCGTTCAGGAAAGTGATGTCGGCAAAGCTGTTTTCTGGAAACTTGTCCCGGAGCTTGCCCGCTCGCTCGGCATACACTTCAGCAGACAGGTCTCAGGCGTGGTGCCTGCCATTGCTCGCGAAATCGAAATATCCTACCCCGAACCGCGCCATGTGCGCCTGCATTTGAGCCGCCTCGGCGACGACGAGACCGGAAGCACACGTTTCGTGGTCATCCTGCTCGACATCACAGCCGACAAGATCTCCACTGAAAACCTGATCGAAAGCGAGCGCATCAACTCCATCTTCACGCTGGCTGCCGGCGTAGCGCATGAACTGGGCAATCCGCTTAATTCCATTAATATCCACCTCCAGCTCATCCAACGCCGGCTTGCAAAATTAGGCACCTCAGAGGACGTTTCGCGCATCAGCGAATCTGTCAAAGTTTGCACAGGAGAGATTCAGCGACTCGACGGCATCATCCACCATTTTCTTGAAGCCATCCGCCCAGGCACACCCGACCTGCACGACGTGCAATTGCTGCCCCTTATCGCTGAAGTGCTCGCCCTCTTGCAGGCGCAATGCGAAGATCTCGGGATCCGCGTTTCGGTCTGCGTAGGGCAAGACCTGCCCGTCATCAGCGGCGATAGAAACCAACTCAAACAGGTCTTTTTCAATTTGCTCAAAAACGCAATGGAGGCAATGGACAGCGGAGGCAGCATAGACATTCAGGCCGAAGCAGATGATGAATTTGTGCATGTGCGCGTGAGCGACACCGGCGCGGGCATTGAGCGCGACGCATTAACCCGGATATTCGACCCGTTTTTCACCACAAAAAATGGTGGGCACGGTTTGGGCATGATGGTCGTAGTGCGCATCCTCCGGGCGCATGGTGGCGAGATTGGCGTGGAGAGCGTGCCCGGCCACGGAACAACGGTAACAGTCCACTTCCCCCAGAAACACCGGCGCATCCGCCTATTACCGTCTGCAACAGAAGAGAATCAAGAACCGTAAAGCAGGAATGGAATTCAAGCCGGGAGTTAAGGATTCCCGCATTTCGCTCAAAAAAATCTCAAACCACAAAGCCCAAAGCGCGAAATGCAATGCAAAGCGCCAATTCAGAACACCAGACAAGAAATCTCAAATTTCAAATGAAAAATAAAGAAACGCATACACATTGCCCACCCCGAAACCTCGCCATCCTGCCAGCGCCATTCCTTTCCTCTGCCCCAAATTTTTACTCTTTAATTTCCTTCAACGTCACACGTTTTTCATAAAGCGCCTTACCCACAATCGCCCCATCCAGATTGCCGTAGCGCGACGATAATTCCCTCAATCGCAGAATATCTTCACGGCACGAAACACCACCCGACGCAATCACAGCGGCTGTAGTGCCTGCCAGCATCACTTCCAATGCCGTAAAGTTCGGCCCGCGCAACATACCGTCTGTGGCAATGTCAGTGTAAATGAGAGTCCGCACACCCGCGAGAGCCAGACGCGCCGCAAAATCCACCGCCCCCAGCGCCGTCACCTCCACCCAGCCCTTCACCGCCACGAAGCCATCTTTGGCGTCTATGCCCACCGCGATTTTTTCTCCATGCTGCCGCACCATCTCCGCGACAAACGCCTCGTCTGCGGCAGCCTTTGTGCCGAGAATAACGCGCCCGGCGCCGCTATCCAGAGCCGCTTCCACGCTGGCAGCGTCACGCAGACCACCGCCGAATTGCACACGCAGGCCCGTGCCCGCAATACGCCGCAACGCATCGAGATTGCGTGGCGCACCCTCGAATGCCCCATCGAGATCCACAACGTGAATCCATTCCGCGCCATCAGCGGCGAAGGCACGGGCCGGCTCAGCCGGATCGTCAAAATAAGTAGTAGCTTGCGTAGCAACACCCTGTTTGAGGCGCACGCAACGCCCACCTTTGATGTCCACCGCAGGATAGATATTCAGCATGATGAGAAAATTGTTTTACCCCTAAAAAGAGCAATTGAAAGGAGCGGATTTCGCGAGACCTTGAGGAAGACGATAGCGGACAATTTCGCCATGCGCCTTCGGCGAAAACAGGCCTCTGCGGCACACCTCTCCGATTTTACGCAAAAGCGCATCGTCTAGACAGCCTTACTCCTGCCCGCCGATGCCACCCGCCTTGTCTCGCCTTCGGGCACAAGAAGCGGCGTTGCTGTGCCATTGACCACATCCTCGCTGATGATGACCTCGCCTGTGCCTGGATGCTGCGGCAGCGAATACATCGTATCGAGCATCAGCCGTTCGATAATACTGCGCAGCCCGCGCGCACCGGTCTTCATGTCGAGCGCCTTCGTGGCGATCGCACGAATGCTCTCCGGCGTGAATGTGAGCCGGACGCCCTCCATGGCAAAGAGCTTGCGATATTGTTTCACAAGCGAGTTTTTCGGCTCCAACAGCACACGCTCAAGATCATTTTGTGAGAGTTCGCTCAAAGCAGATACCACCGGCAAGCGGCCCACAAATTCAGGAATCAAACCGAAGTTAAACAAATCTTCCGGCTGGAGATTCGACATGATTTGCTCGGCGGAAAGTTTTTCGCCGGGCTTGGAGGAAATGTCAAAACCGAGGAACTTGCTGCCGATGCGCCGTCCCACAATCTCGTCCAGACCGACAAACGCCCCGCCGCAGATAAAGAGAATGTTCCCCGTGTCCACCTGTATGTATTGCTGCTCGGGGTGCTTGCGTCCGCCTTGCGGCGGGACATTGCACTGGCAGCCCTCGACGATTTTCAGCAACGCGTGCTGCACACCCTGTCCGAGATTGCGCGAGACGTGCGGCGAATCCCCCTTGAGCGCGAGCTTGTCTATCTCGTCTATGTAAATGATGCCCGTCTCGGCACGTTTCGTATCAAATTCCGCCGCCTGAAGCAGCCGCAACACGATGGTCTCCACGTCCTCTCCCACATAGCCCGCTTCGGTCACCGTGGTGGCGTCTGCGATGGCAAAAGGCACATTGAGCACGCGGGCGAGCGTGCGAGCAAGCAGCGTCTTGCCGCTTCCCGTCGGGCCGAGCAACAGGATGTTGGATTTCTCGACCTCCACCCCGGCCAAATCCTCGCCGAACGAAGCATCTGGATTCTGCCCATGCAATTTTGCATTAAGCCGCTTGTAATGGTTATAGACGGCGACCGAGAGCACCTTCTTCGCCTGATCCTGCCCGATGACATGTTCGTCGAGCACAGCGCGGATTTGCGCAGGCGGGATCAGCGTGATCGGCGCGGGCGCGGGCGCTTTCTCCACGACGGCCATGCGTGACTCGGATGCAGGAGCGTCCTTTTTAGCAGGCGGCGTCGCGTCCACCGGAGGTCTTTTTTCACCGGAGCCGTGCGTCGTGAGCAGTTGGTTGCAAGTGCTCACGCACTCGTCGCAGATGTTCACGCCGTTGGGACCGGCGATGAGCCGGGTCACTGTCGGCCCGGGACGCCCGCAAAAGGAGCAGCAGGGAGTGGACGTTTTGTTGTTCATTAAAATATCAGGAAAGCACCTTTTCCACTTTTCCGGTCTTGCCCGCGAGGTAACGCAATGCGGCGTGATAGCCCTCGAAGCCCAACCCGGAGATGACGGCGATGCTTACTGGTGCCGTAAGTGAATGCCGCCGGAACTCTTCCCGGCGGTAGATATTGGATATATGCACCTCGACGACAGGCAACTCGCTACCGGCCAGACTATCCCGCAAAGCCACGCTCGTGTGCGTCAATCCACCGGGGTTGCTCACGATGCCGGAAAAGCCCTCATCGGCCCACGAAGCGATTTTATCAATCAATTCGCCTTCGTGGTTGGACTGGAAAAACGCCAGCTCCACACCAAGGGATGTAGCCGCCGCGCGCAACGCCAGTTCCAGATCTTTAAGCGTGGCATGTCCGTAAACCTTGGGTTCACGTTTACCGAGCCGATCAAGATTGGGGCCGTTGAGTATGCCTATTTTTTTCATCAGGTGTGAATACGTTGTTAACCCGCACATTCCATGAGCAGCGTGGCGGATTTGTCAAGGGAAGCGCACATCCACGCAGTCCACTTCGAGAACGGACTGCGTGGGCACCCTTGCAAGCGGCCCGCTTAAAAGCGCATTCTGAACGCAGCATTGAGATGGTGCGCATTCTGGTCG
>JAITXH010000106.1 GCA_031284845.1 Puniceicoccales bacterium
GTTTTACCTGTCCACGTTCTGGGGTTCAAGTAATCCGAACGGCTGTCAATGGCGAAGAGCGCGATTGTGGAGAGGTCAGTTTTGTAAAGCAGCACTCCCGGGACGCCGCAATAACGCAAGGGCGTGACCCAAAGTTTTTCGCTGTTTCCGGCGAACGGATAGTGCTGCGCCCGCCAGTTGCCGCTGAAATTGTTGCTTTGATAGGTGAAGCCGACCTCCCAGCCGGGCAAATCTTTCGCGACCTTCCACGACGGGGTTATGCGGACGACTGGCGCGTCTTTGTCGAGCGCGAGCCGGACTTGGAATGTGAGGGCAACGCCATCTACATCAGTCTTCCCGGCGAGTTCAATGGTGAGTTCGTCTATGCGTTTTGCGGTGTCCGCCGGGATGAAACGTATGGTCTTACCTTTTGCACTGCGGAGGATGAGGACACCGCGGTCGAGTGGATTTTCCACGGGTTTACCGTGAAAAGAAATGGTTCCGAGCGTCCACCCGGCATCAGCTTTTTGCACTTGGAACGTCACTCCTGCGGCATTGGTGAGCGTCAGCGACTCGCTTGCGGCGGCGATGGCGCCGGAGACCGGCAGCGCAAAAACGGCGGCGCAGATGAAGACGATATAGAGAAAGAGTGATGAAGCGCGGTGCATGTTGGATTTTTTTTCAGAGCTTAAAGTTGAGAAGATGTGACGGGGAGAGGAACCGTTTTGGATGAACATGTTCCGGTAATACCATCAACGAGTAAAAACTTCTCTTTAGAAGAGACATTTTAGCCGCGAATGCGCGAATGAGATACAAATAATTAAAATTCAAAAAATCTGGAGCGAAGCGGCTCTTATTCGCGCTATTCGCGCATTCGCGGCTAAAAATGGTTTATCTTCAGACTTTGATTGGAAACGATTCTTAAGGGGGGAATTTCGACACAAATGGTATAATAGCAATGCGATGTTGTGCTGGCTGGCTGGTTTGCGCCCAAAGTCTTTCCCTCTGAAGGCAATTGCCGGGTGCCCGGAAAACATTGTTGTTTTTTCCAAGCTCATGGCTTCAAGTTCCCCTATGTCTCTTTTTGATAAGCTTTGTGGGCGTAGCGCGGAAAAAATCGCCGGCAAAGAAGCCGCCTCCCTGCTCAAGACTTTTTCCGGAAAAGGCGGAAAAACGGCTGTGTTCGATGGTGCGCTTGACGCGATGGAGATAGGTGTTGCCCTTGCCGCGCCGGAAAAAACCTATTTTACGCCGCTGGTCTTGGTCGAAACAGACAATGAGCTTCGCCTCGTCGCGGAAACCTCCTTTGCTGCTCCTCTGCGTTTCCTGTCGTGGTTCCGCTGGATTTGGCTCGCGGGCACTGGCGGCATGGCCTTTGCGGGCTATCAGAGTGCCTTTGACGGCAAAACGGCTTGGGCTGTCCAGGTGTTTGGGATGGTTTTTATATGTGCCTCATTGGGAATGGGGTTGCTGGGCGCATTCGTTATTTTTCCCCTGTTGAGACGTCTGTTTTTGCGGATTGATCGCCTCGGTGAAAAGACAAGTGCCGATTTCCCCGCACTGGATTTACAAGGGCAACGGCTGATTTTACCGGCGAAACGCGGGGCCGTGCCGTGGGCGGAATTGCGTGGATTTGATTTGGGTCCCGCCACGTCGGATTCATGGTTTCCCTTGCAAGCGCACACGACCGACGGGCAGATACTTTTTCTGGCAAATTATCCCAAAAGCAAAAGGCAACAGGCTGCAAAACACGCACAGGCGTTGGCCGCACGCGCCGGAGTCCGGTGCCTTGTCGGCGAGTAAAAATAAGTCCCGCATTTTTGCGGAAGCAATTTGGATGAACCCCTGTTTTACAATCTCAGCGAAACGCTTTCGGACGCCGCGTGGAGCGCAGCGGCTCAAACGCCAAAGGCGTTTCGGAACTTAGCCCAGGGTTGCCAAGCGTAGCGAGGCTACCCTGGGTTTCGTTTCCCCCGCCGCCCAACCCCAACGGGGTTGCGTCTGCGTGTTTTCGGCCTTCGGACGCAACCCCGTTGGGGTTGGAAATTACCGGGAACCGGACCCAGGGTAGGCGCTCGTTCCTCGCGCCAACCCTGGGCTAAGATCCGAAACCCCGTTGGGGTTTGAGTCGCTACGCTGCTCCAACTGCGTCCGAGTATGCCCAGTAGATGGATGCTGCGTTGTGACTCTGTTTTTTCGGAACAACGCTTATCCCTCACTGTTTTCCCCGCTCTATATGCTGAAATTTCCGTTTCCTCTTTTTTCCGCTGTCGCAGCGGCCTTCGCCATGCTCGCAGGCTTCCCTTGTGCTGCCGACGCCGCAAAGCTTTACGTCGAAAACCTGCGCGTCGAATACATCAAAGACCCGCTCGGCATTGATGTCGCCAATCCCCGCTTCAGTTGGGAAGTCTCTTCCACGACACCCAATGCGAAGCAGACAGCTTTTCGCCTCATCGTCACTACGAGCGAGCCTGAGCCCGATGGAGGTTCTCTGGGGTATGATGATGCAGTCTGGGAGTATGAGTCACCCGAATCCGACAAATCCATTCCCAGCAGCCATGTCGTCTATGCGGGAGAGCCTTTGCTCCCGTTCACCACTTACTACTGGGCCGTCCGCGCACTCGATGGCACCGGAGAATTGACCGACACCCCGCCGCCCGTCGCCAAGTTCACCACCGGCCCGCTCAAGCCGGCGGACTGGAAACCCGCGCAATGGATCGGCGAGCCGCCCGATTCTCCCGCCGCCAAAGTCGGCAAAGGCTACTTCGGGAACATCCCGCCCTCGCCTTACCTCCGCAAGGAAATCAAGCTTTCCCAACCCGTCCAGAGCGCGATTATCCATGCCTCGGCGCGTGGCGTTTATTATCTTTCCATCAACGGTAAAAAAGTCGGCGACCGCCAATTATCCCCGGAGCGCACATCTTACAATAAGCACACGATGTTCCAGAGCGATGATGTCACCGCGCTTCTGCAACCCGGAGCCAACGCCATTGGCGTCGAGTTGTCCGACGGTTGGTATGCTGGTGGCGTGCACATCAACCCGAACCGGGGCGGCAATTACGGCGCACTGCGCAAATTTATCGCCCAGTTGCGCGTCACTTACGCGGACGGCACGGTAGAAGTCTTCGGCACCGACGCTTCGTGGAAATTTCTACAAGAGGGGCCGCGTTCCCAAGTCTCCATCATGGGTGGGGAAACTTATACCGCGAAAAAGGAAGTCCCCGGCTGGGAGAAGGTCGGTTTCAATGACTCCGCATGGAAAACCGCCACGGCCTACCCAAAAGAAAACGTGACCCTTGTCGCCCAGCTTTGCGAGCCGGTGAAAATCATCAAAGAGATACGCCCCGTTTCCGTGAAACCCGCCGGGAAAGATACTTACATTTTTGACCTCGGGCAAAACATAACGGGTTGGAGCCGTTTGGAGCTTCCCTATAATCCCGGACAAAAAATTACCCTCCGGCATGTCGAAGTGCTTAACGAGGATGGCACGATTTACATCGCGAATCTCCGCGCAGCGCGACCCAATGATGTCTATATCCCCGGCGACGAAAAAACGATTGCCTATGAACCCCGCTTCACTTTTCACGGTTTTCAATATGTGCAAGTCGAAGGATTAACTCAACCACCTTCACTTGAGACGCTTACGGGAAAAGTAGTCACCTCCTCGATGCCGGAAACCGGGTATCTGGAAACCTCGAATAAGGACGTCAACAAACTCTGGCACAACATCCGCTGGTCGCAGTGGGACAACCAGCTTTCCATCCCCACGGACTGCCCCCAGCGCGACGAACGCGAAGGCTGGATGGCGGACGCACAAGTTTTTGCGCAAAACGCCATTTACAATCTCGATATGGCTGCCTTTTACACCAAGTGGGCGCGGGACATCCGCGATGACCAGCTTCCCAACGGCATATTCCCGGACATCGTCCCACGCGGCAAATCAGTGACCATGATAGGCGCCCCGGGTTGGGCCGACGCCGGAGTCATCATCCCCTGGCGCGTTTACGAAAACTACGGCGATATCCGGATACTCGAAGAGTCCTTCGACTCCATGAAAAGTTACGTGGATTACCTCCGTGCCAACAATCCGATATTTCTCTGGAAAAAGAACCGTCGCAACGATTACGGGGACTGGCTCCACGGAGGCACCTTCAAGGAAACGAAAGACTACCCGAGACGCGGTGCCCAAATCCCCAAAGATGTTTTCGCAACCGCCTATTTTTACTACTCCACATCGCTCACTGCGGCCACCGCCAAGGTGCTCGGCAAAACTGCCGATTACGAGAAATATGCTGCCCTCGCCGAAGACATTAAGAAAGCGTTTAACGCCGCCTATGTCGCTGAGGATGGCACCGTGCGCGGCGATACGCAAGGGGGCTACGCGATGGTGTTGTTCCTGCGCTTGATCCCCGACGAAATGCGCCCCGTCGCTGTCAAAAAACTACTCGATGCCATCGAAGTTTTCGACGGGCGTCTTTCCACCGGATTTCACAGCACGATTTGGATGATGCTCGCCCTCGCTGAAAACGGGCAGGTGGACCAAGCCTATAAACTCCTTCTCAGCCGCCGGTTCCCCTCTTGGTTTTACTCCATAGATCAAGGAGCGACGACGATTTGGGAACGCTGGGACGGCTATGTGAAAGGGCGCGGTTTTCAGAGTCCCAGCATGAATTCCTTCAATCACTATTCGCTCGGGGCCGTTGGCGAGTGGATGTATGCGTATCTCCTCGGTATCAAGCGTGACGCGGCCTCTCCCGGCTGGCGGCACTTTTTCATTGCTCCCCAACCGGGCGGTGACCTCACATGGGCGAAAGGTAGTTACCATGCGATCACCGGGAAAATCGAGGTGTCGTGGAAACTCAACGCTGAGGACAACACTTTTTCGTTTGAGGCTGTAGTTCCGGCGAACACCACGGCCACGGTGACAGTGCCCTTTGGCGGCGGCACCTACAAAGTGGGTTCCGGGAAACACGCATGGCGGGTGCCTACGCAAAAAAAGTAAGAAGTGAAAAGCCGAAGTTCACCGCCGGAGCTATCCGGGGGTGAACCCGTTCTGTGGCGCAAGCAAGAGCCGTTTCGCTTCAAAATATCCCTTTTTACCGGGGCAAGACCCTTTGATGATTCAGCCATGCACCTTGCGGGGTTTGGAGCGGATTGAATAATCGGCAGATGTTCACAGCTTGCGGAAACCTCCTGAATCAACGGATCCTTTTAGCCTGCCACTTCATCCAACTCTTATGGTTGAAAGGCCTGAAAAAACCCGTTTTCTCATCCCTCTTAAGTTGTCCACTCCAACCCACTCACACCCATGAAAAAAACAGCCGCCATCGGTAGCTCCGATTCGTCCGCCAAATCCGCCATTGAGCAGAAAATTTTCCGCGCCCTCGATGCCTTCAAAATCGAGACACCAAGCTGGGGTTACGCTGACACCGGCACCCGCTTCGGAAAGTTTTTTCAAGACGCCGCCGCTATTGATCTTAACGACAAGCTCGCCGATGCCGGGCAAGTCCATGCGCTCACCGGCTGCTGTCCGCAAGTGGCCGTCCATGTCCTCTGGGATTTCCAGCCCGGACAAAACCCTGCCGATGTCGCCAAGCTCGCCGACGCCCACGGTGTTAAAATCGGGGCCATCAACCCCAATCTCTTTCAAGACCAAATCTACAAATACGGCTCCTTCGCCAACACCGATCCAGCCATCCGCAAAGCCGCTCTCGACCACACGCTCTACTCCATTGACCTCGCCAAAAAGCTCCATTCGCGCAACATCTCCATGTGGCTCGCCGACGGCGTGAATTACCCCGGGCAGGCATCCATCCGCGCCCGCAAAAAGCGCATGGAAGACTGCCTCATCGCTGCCCACAAAAAACTCGCCCCCGACCAACTCCTCCTCATCGAATACAAGCCCTTCGAGCCTGCCTTTTACGCCACCGACATAGCCGACTGGGGCATGTCTTTCCTTTACGCCAAAAAAGCCGGCAAGCAGGCCCGCGTTCTCGTTGACACCGGGCATCACTACACGGCGCAAAACATTGAGCAAATCGTCGCGTGGCTTCTCGCCGAAAACATGCTCGGCGGTTTCCATTTCAATGACCGTCGCTACGCCGACGACGATCTCACTCTCGGCTCCATTGACCCCTATCAGGCGTTCCGCATTTTCCACGAAATTCATTATCATGCCTTTGATAACGGCGGCAAAGCTGCGGACATCGCCTACATGATTGACCAGTCGCACAACGACAAATCGAAGATCGAAGCCACCATCCAAACCGTTGTCACTGCGCAGGAGCTTTATGCAAAAGCCGCTCTCGTTGATCACAAACAGCTTGCCCAATACCAGTCCGACAACTCCCAAATTGACGCCGAGGAACTCCTGAAGACCGCCTTCTTCACCGATGTGAAACCGCTCATTCGCGAATGGCGTCGTCTCAACAAACTTCCGCTTGATCCGCTCGCCGCCCACCGCGCCAGTGGCTACGAGCCTGCCGCCGCGAAGGAACGCAAAGCCCGACGCAAGGCCCTCGGCATCGTCCAAGGCGGCTCCTACGCATAGCAGACCCTTTTTTGTCTTTTCCCCATGAAATTATTCAAATCATTTGCCCCAGTGTTTCTTGCGGCATTGTGTCTGTCCTTCGCCGCTTGCTCGACTTCAGAAACCGCGAAAAACACAAGCTCCTGGAAAGACGAACTCAAGGCGTCCCTGCCTCTGCTCGGACACCGCAACTGGATAGTCGTGGCGGATATGGCCTACCCCTTGCAAGCACAGCCGGGGATCAAGACCATTTTTGTGGACGACTCCTACGTAGACATTCTCAAATACGTCCACGCTGAAATAGAAAAGGCCCCGCACATCAAGGCCGCCGTCTATTTGGACAAAGAGTTGGACTATCTTGACGAGAAATCCGTTCCCGGAATCGGAGCGTTGCGCGGGCAAATGAAGGCTGTCTTTGGCCCCAACGCCCAGTCAGTCTTGCACGACGAGATGATCGCCCGTCTGGATAAAGCCAGCCGCGTATTCAACGTAGTGCTCCTCAAGAGCAACCTGACCATCCCTTACACGACCGCTTTTTTTGAACTCGATTGTGCCTACTGGGATGCCCCTCGCGAAGCCGCGTTACGCAAGAACTTGGCGGATGCCGCCGCTGGGAAATAACAGCGCTCGCAGTGGCCCACTGCTGGCAAAGGCGAATGCATTGAGAGCGGTTGAACGACACCGCTCTAGATGGTTTTCCTCTCAGCGGAATGTAAAAATTGCTCCGAAATTCTCAGGACGACACGACTCCCGGAATGTGCTACTGTGCCTCCATGCGAATGACCCACGCCCAGATGTATGAACGCGTCCTCGCGTCCGACGCGAGTTGCAACGGACGCTTCTTCCTCGGCGTGCTCACCACCGGCATTTACTGCCTGCCCTCATGCCGGGCGCGAAAACCGAA